>CADDYT010000027.1 GCA_902810755.1 Chloroflexota bacterium | reverse complement strand
GCCGATGCACAGAACAACCACATCTTTGTCCCACTCAGTGGTCAGGGTATTGCTGTCTATGCTCAGATGTGACGGCACTCACAAGTGCCAATCCCTGCTCACGCTGCCTCAGCCAGGCGGGCAGAGAGCATATCCCAACAGAGAAGAGAAGAACGAGAGGAGAACTTCATGCAACAACCGATAGGCTTTATCGGCACAGGCAATATGGGCTTACCTATGGCAGGCAATCTGCTGAACGCAGGCTTTGCCCTGCGTGTCTACGACTTGAACCTCAAGAATATCGCACCGCTGGTGGCTCAGGGCGCACAGCAGGTCAACCGTCCCAGCGAGGTGGTGGAAGCAGGTGGAATCGTCATCAGCATGGTTCCCGATGACGAGGCCTTAGAGCAGGTGGTCGCAGGCGAGAACGGTTTGCTGAACCGGCTTGGGCAAGGCGGCATCCACCTCTCCATGAGTACCGTCTCCCCGACTGCCGCTCGTCGACTGGCTCGGCTCTACGCCCGGCAAGGCAGTCATTATGTGACGGCGACCGTTTTTGGCCGACCGGATGTCGCGGCAGTGGGCAAGCTGGCTATCTTTCTGTCCGGCAACTCCTTAGCCAAAGAGCGGGTGTGGCCTTTGTTGCAGGTGTTGGGCAAACAGCTCTTCGACTTTGGTGAAGAGGTGCAGGCAGCCAACGTCGTCAAACTCGCTGCTAATTTCCTGATTGCCTCAGCCTTAGAGGCAATGGCGGAAGCGGCGGCTCTGGTCGAGAAATACGACATTGACCGTGTGGCTTTCCTGGACATGATCGGGCAGACGCTTTTCCACTGCCCGGTCTACACGGGCTATGGGGCGATGATTGCCGAGCATCGCTATACCTCTGCCCTCTTTCGCGTGCCACTTGGTCTCAAGGACCTGCGGTTGTGTCTGGAAACGGCTAATTACGAACGCGTGCCTCTGCCCCTGGCTCACCTCGTTCACGACCGCTTGCTGACTGCTCTCAACAAAGGAAGGGAAGAACTGGACTGGTCGGCCCTCGCGTTAAGCGTGGCCGAGGATGCCGGGTTAGAGGAGCGTTCTCTGGCTCTTTGAAGTCAGGGATAACAGAAAGAGGTGTGGGTGTTGCAACTCTCGATAGGCAAACATCAAGCGAGAACGGGAACGCTTTCTACTGCCGTTGTGGTGCGTATGGGTGCGTTGCTGCTTACCGCTCTCTCGATCGCGGCCAATTTTACCAATTATGGCCCGCTGATCCCACTCCTGCAGAGCGCGCTGCACATCAGCAGTGGGCAAGTCGGCCTCTTTTCCACCTTGTTGTACGCGGGCATTGCCTGCACCTACCTGCCCGGCGGCATGCTGGCCGATCGGTATGGGTCACGCCATGTCCTCACCGGCTCCTTGCTGTTGATCGGGCTGGGCGGATGTCTGTTGCCGCTCTGTGAGAACCTGGTCTGGATGCTGCTATGGCGAGCCATCATTGGTCTGGGTTCAGGGGCTGCTATCGTCGCAGGGTCACAGGCTGCCGCTCGCCTGGGCAAGTATACTGCTCTTGGTCAGGGTCTCTATGGCGGAGCTATGCAGGCGGGCGCGGGTCTGGGCCTCTTTCTGACGCCTCAGTTGGTGGTTCACGTTGGCTGGCAGGGGAGCTTTGTCTGCTGGGGCGTCTTCGCCCTGTTTATCTGCCTGCTCTGGCTCAATGCCATCCGTGAAGAAACTGGCAGCAGAACACTTCTGTCACCGCGTCACCTCTCGGCTGGCTGGCGCACGCCAGCCATCTGGTGCCTGGGCCTGGTTCATCTGGGAACCCTGGGTGTCGGGCAAGCCATCGCCCCCTGGCTGGCGCTCTATTTCGCGACGAGATGTGGGCTGCCGGTTCCCCTGGCGGCCATGCTTGGCTCTATCGGTCTCTTCGCCGGGATGGTCTTTCGTCCGTTGGGTGGCGTGGTGCTGAGCCGCAAGATATTTGGTCCCTTGTCGCTGCTGCGCGTCGGAGCATTGCTCGCCTGTCTGGGCGTGGGCTTACTCGCCCTTCCCACGGACGTTGCTCCTCTTGTTGGCATGGGCATCGCTTTGCTCTCCTTTGGCACTACCTTTCCCTATGCGGCGGTCTTCAGCGAAGCCGGACGGGTGGGCCAGCAGAGCGGGATCGGGACGGGAACAGCGCAGGGCATGGTTTCGCTGCTTTCGGCCCCGGCTTCCTCGCTGGGGCCACCACTCATCGGTCTGTTGCTAGCCCGTCCAGGTGGGTTTTCCAGCGCCTTTGGCGCGCTAGCCCTCATTGGCCTTCTCCCGATCAGCGCCGCCTTGCTGGCCGGACCCTTATTGATACAGACGCCGAGGAGAGTTGGCAAGGATGAGAGGACGCAAGAGCAAGCTGTTCGTACCTCGGCTGGAAGACATGACGCCAACAGCAGCCGGGAGCTGGATAGACAGGTACAGACAGCCATTGCCCAGCTTCAACGCCGACGTAAGGTCGAGCTGCCAGCACGACTCCCGCCGCCCGTGGCATGCCTTGACTGCTGCTCACAGCGACAAGAGGAACAGCGAGGTTCTTGTGGTGTGGATGCTACTCTGGTAGAGCGCCTGATGGAGGCAGGAGCGATGCCCGTTCTGTTTCCAACACCTTCGACTGGCCTGCAAGGAGAAACCGACAACCTGCTTGCCGACGAGCAACAATTCCAGCTCCTCTTTGACCAGGTGATCTGGCCCCTGTTTACCCAACTGGTCTTTTACCAGGTTAGGGGCCTCTGCCTAACAGGTTCGATGACGCCTGAAGGTGATGAACGTTCATCCGTTCAAGTGGCTGTACCACTGATGCAGAAGAAGACGATAGAACGCTCTCTAGGTCTGCTGGCACAATTGGTGGAAATGCCGGTGCTTGCAAGTGAGCCAGACGTGCAGTTCTCGCCATCGCGAGAGGGCCAGGGCGAGAAGGGAGCTGTCCGGTCTTTGCGGATGGAGGCCGACCGGCAAGCAAGAGGCTCCTCTCATGAAGAGGGTATGGCATCAGAAGCGGTGATGACGGCCTTTCTGGCAGCCTGCTCGGCCTATATGCCTCCATCCATGGAGTCCTTGCAATCTCTGAAAGCAGACATCAGTGACTGGCTGCGTCGGCGGGAGTACGAGCGCTTGCACCAGATACGCCGCTTGCAAGCGATGACCGCACAGAAGGCGAAAGGACGTAAAAGAGAGACGCATGTTGCTCCAAAAAGCTTGCTAAACACTCGTCTGCAGGCGCGGCAGCACAAGCTGAGCGCCATTCGGGGAACGTCTTTGCGCCATGGCAAGAGACCTGTTGCCTGTGCGGCAGTCTCGCTTACATAAGCCGGGGGAGACCAGTGAGGAGTTCTTTCATGACGATTCAGCTCAAACAGAAGGAGGGAAGCTTTGAAAGCGGCAAGGTACTATGGAAGGCGTGATGTGCGTATCGAAATGGTTCCCGAACCTGCTGCACCGGGACCGGGGGAAGTGGTGCTAGAGGTTAGCTGCGCCGGGATTTGCGGGACCGACGCGGCTGAATTTCTGCATGGCCCACACCTGATTCCCCTGCAAGCACAACACCCTGTCAGCGGACATTGTGGCCCACTGATTCTGGGGCATGAGTTTGTCGGGCAGATCGTCGCTCTGGGGCCAGAAGTGGAAGGACTGGCAGTGGGCCAGCGCGTCGTGCCGGGCGCAGGCATGTGGTGTGGAGCATGTCGCTGGTGTCTGGCCGGGCAAAGCAACCTCTGTACCCGCTACTTTGTTTATGGTTTGCATGCCAATGGAGGCCTGGCCAATCTGGTCAAGGTTCCTGCGTGCATGTGCCATGTGGTGCCAGATTCCTGTTCTGATGAGAGCGCGGCTATGGCTCAACCGATGGCGATTGCCTTGCATGCGCTGCGGCGGAGCGGTGTGCGCAAAGGGGACCGTCTGGCGCTGATCGGGGTCGGCGGCATTGGAGCCTTCATTCTGGCTGCCGCTCAAGCCAGGGGCATCACCTCCATCATAGCCCTGGATGTCGATGAGCAACGTTTGGCGCGGGCGGCGCAACTGGGGGCAACCTCCTTGATTCAGGTGCTCAAGGATGACCCCCTCAGCGTTATTCATCAACTTACCCATGGCGGTGGGGCAGATGTCGTCATCGAAGCCTCTGGCGCATCGTCCTCGCCATCTCTGGCCCTGGCCGCCGCCCGTCGCGGTGGCCGGGTGCTGCTGGTGGGATTGCAAGGGCAGCCGGTGGCGCTGGACCTTCACGATCTGGTGCTGCGGGAAGTGGAGGTGCTTTCCTCCAATGGGCATGTCTGCGATCTCGACCTTCCCCAGGCCCTGATGATGCTCGCCACCTCTGATCTGGCCTCGCGTGTCCTCGATCGCGTCATCACGCTGGAGCGATTGGTGCCGGATGGTTTGCTCGCCCTTGCCGAAGGCAGAACACATGGCAAAATACTCGTTCATCTGTCCTGAGCAGGTCTTCTCCTGAAAACAACAGATGCTCGTTGGCTCTGACTGACGCGGCTTCTGTCTTATTGAAAGGCAATCACTGAGAAAGGCAGGTAAAACTATGGCTCCTGTAGAGGATCGTGCCATCACTCTCGATCAGGTGATTTCTTTTGGCGATCACCGCTATCCCTACTACGTGAGATCTGGCCCCAATGCCTGGCCGGAGTTGTTGACGCATCTTGTGGCACTGCACGCTGACCATTTCGTACTCGTGACTGATGCCACCTTTCCCACGGCATTGCTGGAAGAAGCCGTGAGGTGGGTGGCGCAGATCTCTTCCTGCACCGTGCTGACCTTTGCCGGGGGAGAGCGGGCCAAAACGCTGAGTACTATCGAGGAACTGGCGCAGGAGGCGCTGACGGTAGGAGTAAGTAGACGTTCCTGTATTCTGGCTCTGGGAGGTGGGCTGGTCGGCAACATGGCCGGGCTGCTGGCAGCCTTGCTCTTCCGGGGGATCCGCTTCGTGCATATCCCCACCACGCTGCTGGCGATGTCTGATAGCGTCCTCTCCTTGAAGCAGGCCGTCAACTCGGCTCTGGGTAAGAACCACCTGGGGACCTTCTATGCGCCCCAGTTTGTCTGGAATGACCTGGCCTATCTGAACTGGCTGCCTGCCAGCGAAATCCAGTCGGCGCTGTGCGAAGTGATTAAAAATGTCCTCGCCATCTGCCCGCAGCGCTATCACGAACTGCTCTCCCTGCTCAACCCGACAGGGATATATTCCCCTGAGCAGTATCTGCACTTCATCGAACTGTGTGTGGCCGCCAAAAGTTCGGTCATGCAGGAGGATCCACAGGAAAAGCACGACGCGCTGGTGCTGGAGTACGGCCATACCGTCGGCCATGCGCTGGAGTGGCTGGCGCAGGAGAGACTGCCGGAGAGTCCGCTTCCGCATGGCTTTGCGGTGGGATTGGGCATGCTCGTGGAGGCGCGCATCTCATGTCTGATGGGGCTACTCAGCGCCGAAGACGAGCAAGCGCACCTCGAACTGCTCCAGCGCAACGGCGCGCCCACTCTCATTCCACCGGCTCTCTCAGCTCAGGCAGTGGTAGCCGCTCTTTCTCGGGATAACAAACGTGGCTATCTTCCGGTGCAGCATGGTGCTTATTCAATGGTGCTATTAGAGCGACTGGGAAAACCGCATCGTCATGAGGGAACCATTCTGACCGCTGTTCCTGCCAATCAAGTCGCTGCCGCGATGATCTCTCTGCAGCACGGATAGGGTTGGCAGTGCCTCAGCCCTCCAAAGACGGCATGAGAGACAGAGAGCATCCGTTCAGAAAGTGAAAAGAAATGATGAATAAAGCCTATACCTACGGACCCATCACCAACGATACGAAGCAGTTAGGTATCACTCGTCAGTTGATCGGGGGTGCAGGAGTCTGTTACTGGAAGCAGTTGATCAACGGCATGCATCTGGATGGGCATTTGCACTGTGTCGAATATGTGGTCGTTCCTTCCGGCTCCTCCATTGGCATGCACATGCATGAGAAGACAGAGGAAATCTATTATATTCTCAGTGGCAGAGCGACGATGGACCTCAACGAAAAGCACCTGCAGGTGGCGGCAGGCGATCTGATCACGACGCCGCTGGGAGCCAGCCATGGCCTTGCCAACTACTCCAGACAAGATATGACCTTTTTTGTGGTCGAAGTCTATCCTGGTAGAACAGCTTCAGGTTCAGCGCGAGAGCCTGCTCAGATCCCCCTGCGCAGTAGGCTTCAGCCATCACCTTCATTAGCGGGAACACCGAATGCGATTCGTTCGGCCTGCATTGACCTTTCCTGGTATTTCACTGGCAACTGGGGGCAATTGACGGTGGTGGAACTGCCCCCAGCCGAGGAACTGGGCTTCTGCCAGCGGGAAGGACGGGACCAGGTACTCTTTGTAGTGGATGGGCAGGCCGAGATGACCTTCGAGGAGGAAAGCATCTCTGGCAGTACCGGTCTCTGCCTCGCCGTGCCTGCTGGCATGTCCAGACGCATTGCCAATGCCTCTTCTGAGAAACCGCTTGAACTCATCTGCATAGAAGTCTACCAGGCAACAGGACGATGATGTGGAGTGAGCGCGGCTCATCACGTTTCTTATGGTCACGCAAAACAGAGAGGAAGAAAACCGTGGAACTGGACTTACGCGACAAGGTAGTACTGATCACCGGGGCCGCAGGTGGTATCGGTGCGGCAACCGCCCGTGCCTTTGCGGAGGAAGGTGCGCAGCTGGCGCTGGTCGATCTCGATGAGGACGGCCTGAGCATCCTGGCGCAAGACCTCGGGGCCAGGGGCATTGCGGTTAGCGTTGCCGTGGCCGATCTCTCGACGCGCTATGGGGTCGAAGCAGGCATAGAGGAGGCGCTTGAAGCCTACGAAGGACAGATTGATGTGCTGGTGAACAACGTTGGGGTCTGCAAACTGCGCTCATTCGAGCGACTCTCGGATGCAGATTGGATAAGCACCTGGCAGCTCAATTTCATGAGCTACAAACGTGCCTGTGACTACGTGCTGCCATTGATGCGTGCGCAGGGCCGTGGCTGTATCACCAACAATGCCTCGGATCTCGCCCGGCAGCCGGAGACCAGTTTTGCCGACTACGCCGCAGCCAAAGCGGCGGTGCTCTCGCTGACCAAAACGCTGGCCTATGAGCAAGCCCCGCTCATTCGCGTCAATGCGGTGGCCCCTGGTCCCATCCGAACACCATTGTGGACCAGACCTGGCGGCCTTGCCGATGGGCTGGCGCTGCTCCATCAGCGTCCGGCGGAAGAGGCGGTGGCCTACGAACTGAGCTTGCGAAGGCTCCCGCTGGGTCGGCTGGGCAAGCCAGAAGAGGTAGCTAACGTCATCGTGTTCCTCGCTTCGAGCCGGGCCTCCTATGTTACAGCAAGCGTGTGGGGTGTCGATGGCGGAAGTATCCGCAGCCTGTGCTAGGCGAGGCAAAGGACGACCGGCGTTTCGGTACAACGGTACTGGTGTAAATGTTGCAAGACTCCCTTTCTGTTGTCATTTGTCATCATGGTTCATACGCTGCTTTGGTGAAACTGATTGCTTGCCTTGTGACATGGGTTGGAAGAGAGCATGGACCCCTCGTACCGACGAGCGAGGCCCCGCCATGAGAGTACCAGGGCGATAAGGCCGCTGCCCTCGAGGAGGATCAGCGCCTTGCGCATCAGTGCGCGAGTTGCCAGCACAGCATTGACCAGAACGGAGAAGCCATACGCGACAGAGAGGAGATGTTGTCGTCCTTCTTCAGACCCGACGAACCTCACTCACCCGTGGCGCGAGGCGGACGGCGAGCGCCATCACGCCAGAAGCCAATAGACCTCGGTCCATACCCTGGCGGGATCGTCATTGTGGGGCCCGTAGACCTCCCATCGCGTACCGGTCTTGCGCTTTCCCTGCGCGGCGCACCAGTCAATCACGGCCCGATGTGCCTCCCCTAACCTTGCATAGGATCCCCAATGCACGGTCATCGCCACCTGCCCCGTTGGCAGGGAGGATGCGACCACCCGTCCGGTGAGCGGGCAGGGGACGAGCAACTCCACACCGACCTCGACGTGCGGCACGTCGTCCCAGTACAGCATAATATTGCGGCAGCCTCGGGAGATGCCGCCTGCGCGCAGGCACGCCCACACCTCAGCACTCAGTTCCTGCCATAGCGTCGGGAACTCCTGCCACGTGGTTGTCGCAGGCACCACTGCCGTCGGGCGTGCCTCGACGACGGTCATCGTGATCTGATAGCTCATGGTTCCTCCAGTCTCGACATCCGGTCTTTCTCGCAAAAGGCGCTCCATTGAGAGCGGTCAAAGTATAGCAAATCAGTTGAACATGTGTCCAGCGGTCAACATATCTCGCCAAAAATGTGTCTGACCCTCGTCCGCTTGATTTTCCCTTTGCAAACTCAACTGAGAGAAGAGGCTAGAGAGCATGAAGCACTCGTTGGCGCAGCAGGGACCTGTGGTAATTCCAGGATGCGGCGCAGGATGGTCATCCATGAGGTAATGACATCTGTTCCAGCAGATACCCATGACGACACTCCATACCCCTGGGAAAGGGGCTTCTGCCAGGACGTCGTCAGGTCGTCTCACAGCACTCGTTCTGCTTATGCTAACCAATGGAGGTGGCATGCTGCACCGTCTCTCTCGTCTAGCACGGCGTGTGCATGCAAGAAGTTTTCCCTGGAAAAACGGGGGATGAAGGTTCCGTTCATGGAACCTCGAGAACGGGGATGTGAGGGTAAGCGGCGGCGGCATAGCTACGCACAAGAGATTGGAGACAGCGCACAGGCAGCAACAGGCTTTCCCAAAGCGAGAGGGAAATGGCCACCTCTCTTTCCTGATCTTCCCAGAGCCTGGGCCAGGGGATGAGAACCAGGGCATCTACTCTTGACGGACGTTGGGGGTGGAAAAAAGGGGAAACCATGCCATCTGCCATGCCAAATGCGGCGACTGGATCAACCGTCCTCGGATTGATGGTCACATGCTTGAGGGCTTTGCGGGGAAGAGCGAAGACTCTTCCAATGTCACGCACCCGCTGGCGTTCCAGCTTCAGGTCGCCGAGTGAGCTACACACTATCAGTTTTCCGGCGATCTCCAGGGACACGGTTTTCTGCACCAGCACTCCTTGCGGGAGGACGGCTTGTGTTTGGGTAGCGCTTTGGGTTGCGACATGCCGAACAATGCGTTGATGCAAGGGGCGTCTGAACGCAGTGGAGGGTTGCTCAAAGGCTTGCAGTGCCTCCAGCTGCCTGGTCATGATCTCATAGATCAGCCTCAGACTCGCACCTGGAAGCGTTGCTGCACCTAGCAAGCGTTCTCGCAGATGCAGCAGGGCTTCTGGCTCGCCCACCCCGGTTGTGACCCAGGTTTCAAATATTCGCTCCAATGGAGGAAGTTGAGAAAAAACCTGCTGGCTTTGTTGGAGGCAGGAAAGAGGCTGGGCAATCATCGTTGAAGCTTTCATTGTATCATCCTCTTATGGGAAAAAATGGACGCCATTTTTGTGAGAAGCCTGGTCGAGGTCTCTTCGGTTGATCAGCCGCTCTTTCTGACTTGAGGAACGAGCGGTCCCTGAAGGAAGCGTTGCACGAGGGGATCACGATAGAGCCGCCTGAAGATCTGGTCGCGCAGGCGCGAAGTCTTCAATGCGTCACGCAGGGAGCCTGCGTAAGCGCGGCAGGCGGCGAGAAAGGTCTGGAAGAGAACGTGGGACAATGGATCATTGCCGTTGACGCTGGCCTCACTATGAAACTGCGTCGCCAGCGCGAACCAGGGATCTGGACCGGGATAGCCAAAGCCCTCGACGACCCCTTGCGACCAACCCCAGGGGAGAAAACCCGCTGCCAGTTGATCTGGTGCTTGATGGTGCATACAGCAAATGTCACTGCTCTGTTCAAGTGAGGACAGGTCATCTGGAGCAGAGCAGTGACGGTTTCCCCTCACGCAGAGGTGCAAGCTTTCACGGTCCAGTTCCAGGGAGCGCATCGTCCAGTTGGAAGCCTCGATGTTCTCAGCCCGATGGCCCACGAGATGCTGCTGAAGTGTTCCCCCAAAGGCAACATTGAGCCGTTGCGCCCCGCCGCAAATAGCAAAGAGAGGCGTCAGAGTCTGACGTGCTACCAGCGCCATCAGCATGACCCACCAGTCGAGTAGTGGCTCAGCAGGAGTTGTCTGTGGATGGGGG
Organism: Chloroflexota bacterium; assembly: GCA_902810755.1. The sequence goes on along the minus strand of CADDYT010000027.1, from coordinate 44,072 downwards.
AGTTGGTTGTAGAGGCGGGCATCGACATCGCTGTTGCTGCCGGGGAAAAGCAGGCCATCAAAGGGAAGCACCGCTTGCAGTACCAGCTCAATGGCATCTTCTTCTGGATGGGGAAAGCGCAGGGGGATAAGGCGCACTTCCCCACCAGCCGCTATGACGGCCTCGATACTGGCGGCATCGGCACTCATAGCCCGCCATTGTCCGTCTGCCAGTATGGATGGAGAGGCAGGCATACCAATAAGCGGTCGATAGCCAGGCCCAAGAGGGGCATGCTGTGGTGTGGTAATGAGCCTGGCGATGGTAGTCTCCAGTTCATCTTTACTTCCTCTTTGTTGCGCCAATAACATATTCACCTCCTGTAAAGAGAGACAGATTTGCGGAACACACGTCTTTTGCGTCCCGCCCTGGATCAACTGTATCCTGGAACAAATGTACCTGAACAGCGAGCCCAAAAGCCAGCGTTAGTGACCGTTTTGACGAGAGATATTCTCACAATTTTGTGTATTTGCCCATGAGCCACTGTCTTACTTATCCTCCATGCGCTCTTTTCAATCTTGCCAGGAAGAACTCTTTGGAAAAGGAGCGATTCATCCCATCCTCTTTTCCGTTTTCGTTCTATCAGGCAAGAATAGAATTCTGGCACCTTAAGAAGCTTGTTTTTGTTCAGGCCTGCTGTTCGTCTGAGGAAAAGGCCAATACGCCTTCCCAAAAAGCATTCTGTGTCTCGATCCTTGAGGCAGGCAACAGGCGAGTAAAAGCGTGCTGTGGCTGCGAGACAAGAGCGTACTCAAGTAAGTTGCTTGATGCTCCAGCTTTTTGGCCAAAAGAGAGTCACACCTCCTTCATTGCCTGTGTCGGACGAGAAGAGAAGAGGTGGCAGGAGGTGGGCGCATTCTCCCTCAGTGACTTATATCCCTTTGAGGAGATATCCTAAACCTCTGAACGAATGCACTTTGAGGCCAAAGTCACGTAACTGCTTGCGGATGCTGCCAATAGCTCTGCGCAATGGGCGCATAGAGATGACTCGGTCTTCTTCCAGCATCTTGTGGCTTTCTTGCGGTGAAAGCTCGAAGAGACTGGCCAGGATCGTTTCGTAAGAACAGTAATGAGGAGAGGTGGACAAGATGGGCAGGAGGACGCGGATGCCATTGGGAGAAAATTGGCGCTCCAACACGACCTTGAGCCCGGCGCTTGTCTGGCAGTAGAGAGAGACGGTTCGCAGAACCGGGTTGACCCGCAGTTGGTAATCCGGCGGTAAGAGTTCTGGCAGAGAGAACCAGATGCCTTCCTCCGGTTGTTCGTCTTTCTGTCTGTTCATTAGGCAAGGTAACGCCATCCCCTTGCTATGATGCAAAGGGATACAACGCCACACTCCTTTCTATCCTGGTTGATGAAAGCAATAGCGGTCTGGCACACACTCTGGGCTCGCCAAACATTCGTGTGCGGCCAGAAGGCGTGAAGAGGGGAGATCTGGGAGGATCATCTCCCAGAACGAGAAGGCATCTTGCCAGGAGAAGGGCAGGCAGTGAAATAGATAGTCAGTGTTCCTCCTGAACGACAGAAGCCTGCGCATGTGAAAGAACCGCGTGTTGACCCGTTCTACCTGTCGAAGCAAGAGCAGAAAGCGGGAATGACCTCACCTACTCTAGAGATCAAAGGAAATCTTTACTGAGCTTGTGATCTGTTTTGATGCTCTTTCCCCTTCCTCTGTTTTTCTGCTGGCAAAATGCTCATTTCTCCATGAAAACAGTCATTTTCTTGTACTACATCTGTAAAACCTCTTTCTAGGAAAAAACCAGAAATATTCATATATTCCAGTTCTAATAGAACTTATGTTCCATAGAGAAGTATATCCATTGGCGGCAAGCTTGTCAATCGTCTCTTCCTTTAGTGGCCTGCGGTAGGATGGATCAAACTTGGGAAGGAAGTGTTGAACCAATGCCAGAGTATCAGCGGTCCCAGCGTGGGATGCACAGGGTATGTGATGAACATGCTCTGATGCTAGCCGATTCCCTGTCTGTTTGTAGGCAGGAGCCATACGTTGGGAACCGCCCAGGTTTGGACCTTGAGATGTCCTTTCCCGTCTCAATCTCTCCAATCTCGGTATGAAACAGGCAAAGAGGGGAACAGGGTCAATGCATCGGGAAGATGGCCGCTAGCTAGCTGAGCGAAGAAAACTTCATCTGCCTGCCGTGTTGTTTTGCTCGTGTTCGGTTCTCTTTTGAGCAAGGTGGGAGAAGCGTTCCAAGGAGAAAGGATGTATTGCTTCTGGCACTTGATCAGTGAGGATGTACTCTACGAGGAGATCGGCAGTACGGGCAGCGAGCAGCAGTCCATAGCCATTATAGCCGCATGCCAGGGTCGCATTCTCCCAGTCAGGAGCTGCTCCCAGAATGGGGCGAGCATCAGGTGTGATTGGCAGTAGTCCTGCCCATGCCTGCTCGATGGGCCTTTCATCGAGGGCCGGGACGAGCCTCTTCGCTACCCCGTGCAACCAGGTCAGTCCATCGTGTGTCGTCTGCACATCAAATCCTGCCTCGTCTCTTGCGACTCCAACGATGATGGTGCCATCACGTTTGGGAGCCAGGTAAGCTCCCTCGCCAAAGAGCATATGCTGGAGTTGGATGTGAGGTTGTCGCACCCTCAGACTTTGAGCACGCAGTGGTCTTACGGGCAGGTGCAAACCAAGCAGCTCTCCACAACGTGCCGCCCAGGCTCCGGGTGCCAGCACCACCTGCTTGCAGGCAATGGCCTTTCCCTGGGCAGTACGGACCCCACTGATGACTGGACCATCGTGGTCGAAAGCAATGACTTTTTCCTGAGGGGAGAAGATCGCTCCCGCCTTCTGGGCAGCGCGGGAATACGCCTTGACGAACTGGGGTGCGTTGACTTGTGACTCGTGCGGGTGGGAGAGGACGGCAGAGATATCAGCGGCAAGCCCTGGTTGGCATTGACGCACCTGCTCGTCCCTGAGCAATTCCAGTTGGAAGCCTGCCTCTCGCCAGGTTGCGATCCAGCGTTCCAGCCTGGGTATCTGCTTTGGGCGTATGACGCGCAGTGTGCCTGTCTGCTCGTACTCAATACAGATGTCGCTTGCCTCTTCCAGTTCTGCGATCAGCGTAGGAAAAAGCGCAAGACTGGAGAGCAATAAGGTGGTGTAAGGGTCACCGGGTTTGGCGAAGGGCTTGAGTGGGGCCAGCATGCCTGTCGCCGCGCTGGAGGCCTGTGCTCCGATCTCGCCCTGATCCAGAACCACGACCTCCACGCCCCGTTTACGTAGCGCGTAGGCGATGGCACACCCGATCACTCCACCTCCCACAACGACGACGTCGGCTCCCTGTTTCATCGTCTCTCCCCTTTTGTTGTCAACGGTTCTCTCCTTTGTATGTCGAGTCGCTCCCCCAGCTCTTTGATCTGAGCATGAGCTGGGTACGCTTGCCAGAGGTCGCGGTACAACCGCCGGACTTTGGCTGCTCCACTCTGAGAGTCGGTGGCCTGGAAGATATCGAGGGCATCATGTGCCAGTTGACAACTATTCTCTAGGTCGCGCTGGGCAAGAGAGAGTTGGGCTTCCGAAATACATAGATTACCCTGCCAGCGAGTGAACGCCTTCGGCAAGCTCCTGCGTACCAGCAAAAAGGCCTCCCGTGCGTCGTCTCTTTGGCCTGAGCGCCCCAGCACATCGCCGCGAATCATATACAGACCGGCAATGTCTACCTTGACAAAGCTGCCGTCGCCTTCCAGAACGCCATGTGTACGCACGGTCCGATCAACCTCATCGAGCAGGGTCAGGCTTTTCTTCGCGTAGCGGGCGTCGCCGGGGGCAAGACGCGAATACATTTCCGCCAGCAACATGGCGATATAGCAGCGCAGCGGATCTCGGGAGCGGCGGGCATAGGGCAAGACGGCCTCCAGGTCTTTGACGGCGAGGTCGTATTGTTGTTGGGCGGCCCAGACTTTTGCTCGCCGGTAGAGCGAGGAAGCCACCAGCTCGGCATCCTGGAGCTGGAAGGCCAGCGTGATGGCTTCGTTGATAGCATTGAGCGCTTTGGGAAAGTCGGTGTGATCTCTGGCGATGACACTTTGCAACTGTAAGAAGCGGCAGCGCAGGGCCATCAGTTGGTCTGACATTCCCCGCGTCGTATTGATCTGTTGGGTCAGATGCAGCAGCCAGTGTTCGACGGTACTGGTCGCCCGCTGGGCGCTGCTGGTGTAAAAAGCCTCCCATGCGAGCGTGAGGACATCTTCATAGGCCTGCATTGCCGCTTGCAGCACCGCACTCTCCACAAGCGCAGGAGGCATGTCAGGAAACAGAAGACGTTGCTCATCTGCCCTGACGGGAATTTCCCCTTGCGCCTTTTGGAGAGCAGGGACAGAAGAACATAGGGAACCAGGAAATGCGGAGATGGCTCGGCTCTCTTGTGGAAGCGGCTGCTGGCGGATGTGTTCGGCGAGGGTTCTGGTACGTATTGCCAATGGCAAACCATCTTCCTCAAGTGCGATTCTGCCCTGCTCATAAACCGTGAGCGCTTCCTGGTATCTGCCCTGCTGTTGCAGCAGCAGCATCAGGCGGCACAAGGCGTCTTCGTCGGTAGGTTCGTCGATCAGAAAGGTCTGGAGCAAAGCCTCAGCCTGATCGGGCATGTTCCTTGCCAGGTAGAGGTCAGCTAGTCGGTGTAGGCAGCGGTGGCGGGCGGCGTCAATAATCTGGCGGCGTCCCTGCGCCCACGAGCTATAGCGGTCGTCCTCTAAAAACTCGCCTGTCGCTAATTCCTGAGCCGCTTCCCAGAGAGGAAGCGCATCTTCTCCACTGCGTTCGGCTCGCATGGCCTGTTCGATACAGCGCTCAAAGGCGTCGACATCGACCCAGAGTTGCTGCTGATCGGGTAAGCTAAAGATGGTTACGCCCCCGTTGCGCGTCTTTTTCAGCAGGCTTTCCCCCGTGTCGGTTCGTAGCACTTTGCGCAAGACCGACACGGCCGAATCAAAGGCGTGTTCGAGGTTGAGATTCTCCCCCTGCGGCCAGAGCGCCTCCAACAGTTCATCCCTGCTGGCTCGCCGACGGGCTCGGCACAGCAGCACTTTGAACAACGCCTGGGCCGGTCTGCGGCTCTGCCATTCCTCATGTGCGACAAGCTCATAGTGGACTGAGGGGACGGTCGATGCGTGAGAAGGGGTAAGCCGTTCGAGGATGAACTCTCCAAACAGATAAACACGCACAGTAGGATGCAGTGGATAATCCGCAGCAGTTCTGCTACCCATATGAACGTTTGCTCCTTTTCCTTCTCACCCAATAGCGACTGTATCGAGCAATGAACCTATGCGCCTTGTATTATAACATGCCCTTGATGTGCTGTCGTGAGGTAGCCGTGAGGTTTGATGCCTGCATCGTGGAGTTTCGTCAGATCAGCGTGAGCATCCTCAAGTATGCTGCTTTGCGTAGCACAATCGCTACCTCTGAAAACAATTTGCACAGTGTTGCTGAAAACAAGGAGGATGATCTCATGCTCACAGATGCATTCCAGGATGATGTGTGTGCTCTCTCCGATGCCGAGCCACATCAGGTTCATACACGCGAAGATGGAGAGGGGAGGGGTGAAGTGGCTCGTCTGCGTCGCCTGATTGCCTTAGAGTATGAGGCAGCGGAGCGGGGCCTCACCGACTTTGCTCAAGGATTCGCACGGCATGCCTTTCCCAATGCTCGTATGAGCCGTGTGAGTGAGTACAGCGAACAATTGGCGGCGATGGTCGGTGAGTCGCGAAGGCAATGTGCATGATCTATGAACTCTGTGCTGTGGAGCGAAAGTAATGAGGAACAAGGAGGCTTGCTATGGCACGGCATGACGGCGACCATCTGGCGCATCCTGGAGGAGAGGAAGGAATGGCTGTCCTCTTGTCAGAACCATTCGATCTCACTGAGGCACAACACGTCCTCGGTGTTGGCTGTAGAGCAGGGGGCTGGCTTCTCTCCCTGGCAAAAAAGTATCCTCACGTCCAGTTCATCGCTCTAGACGAGAATGAGGAGCTTGTTGACGCAGCCTGCACGCAGGCCGCGAGAGAGCATGTGCAAAATGCCGCCTTTCTCGTTCGAGACCTGCGTCACCTCAACGAGAGTTCCTTCTTCCATACGACGTTCGATGTGATTTATACGACCTTTCTTGCAGAGCATTTGCTCACCATCGACTATGCGGCCCTGATCCGCTCCTTGTTCATCCTTTGCCGCCCTGATGGGAGACTGTGCTGGATGGAAGGGGAATTGCCCATCACCAACAGTGCCGCCTTTGAGGCTCTTACGGCTCGATTGTGTCAGGCACTCCAAGCGAAGGGGCAGAGTTTCATTCCTGCCGACCTGCAAGAAATAGCAACGATATTTGCGCAGTGGCTGAGGGACGAGGGGTACAATGTAGTCTCTGCGGAGCGTCGTACCCTGGGCATGACACCTCTGCTCGGATATTGGCTACGGAAAGCGGGATTTCAAAACATCAGTCATACCCCATACGCCATTGAGGTATCAACCGACACAAGCGCGCATGCCGCCTTTCTCCACCAAGTATCGGTCTTTATGCAGTATGTCAAACCTTTGCTCTTGAATACAGACGTGATGAGGGAATCAGCATTTGAGAACCTCTGCTCCCAGGTGCAGACAGAGCTTCAAGAAGCAACATTTTGTGGGATATGGTGGCTTCTCCAGGTGTGTGGCCGAAAACCCTAAAACGAGGGTCGCGTACCCCTTACTATCCAGTTCCACTCACTGATGAAACGGGGGGAAACCCTTGAAAAAGAAGACGACAGTGAGTATCGCGAGGGGATTTGCTCTGGCAAGAGGGAATGATCGATGTGGTCACTCGATGAGAGCCGAAAAGAGGAGGAGGGGAGCTATGTGTGATAAGATCTCTGGTGAAGGAGGACGCTGCAAGTGGCAGCCGAAGAGAACCAAATCTTTCTCTCAGAGGGTGTAGCAGGCAGGCTTTCGAGAAGATGTCTTCAGAAGAGGAGTGTACGATGCGAGATTCCCCTCTTCCCAGGCGTGCGCTGGGTCGACAGGGCCTGATGGTCTCCGCGCTGGGTCTTGGCTGCATGGGGATGTCCCAGTCCTATGGGCCAGCCGATGAAAAAGAATCTCTTGCCACCATCCATCGGGCCATGGAGCTGGGCATGTGCTTTCTTGACACGGCCAACGTCTATGGAGATGGACATAACGAGCGCCTGGTTGGACGTGCCATCGCAGGTAGGCGCGACGAGGTGATACTGGCCACCAAGTTCGGCCTGATGCGTGATGATGGCAGCAGGAGCATCAATGGCCGACCGGAATACGTCAAAGCCTGTTGTGATGCCTCGCTGGCGCGTCTGGGCGTCGAATACATTGACCTCTACTACCAGCACCGCGTCGACCCCGATGTCCCCATTGAGGAGACGGTGGGGGCAATGGCCAACCTGGTGCAGGCTGGCAAAGTCCGCTATCTGGGGTTGTGCGAGGCCAGCGTCCAGAGCCTTGAGCGAGCGATGGCGATCCATCCGATCACTGCTCTGCAGAGTGAATGGTCACTGTGGACACGCGACCTGGAAGATTCTGTGCTGGCGACCGCGCGCCGTCTCGGCATCGGCATCGTTCCCTACAGCCCGTTGGGACGAGGCTTTCTCACCGGGCAGATCAGCAGCCCTGACGATTTCGCCCCCGACGATTTTCGTCGCGGCAACCCCCGCTTCCAGGGCGAGAACTTCCAGCGCAATCTGGAACTCGTGGCCCAGCTGCGCCTGCTGGCGGAGGAGAAACACATCACGGCGGCGCAACTGGCCTTGGCCTGGCTGCTGGCACAAGGGGAGGATGTCGTGCCGATTCCTGGCACCAAACGGCGCGAGTATCTGGAACAGAACGTGGCAGCCTGCGCTATCACGCTCTCTCCGTCTGATGTGCAGTGCCTCGAGGCCCTTGCACCGAAAGGAGCGTGGTCGGGCGCACGCTATGCCAATATCGAGCAAGGTCCATCAGGCACCTACGGCAACAGCCGTAAGCGATCCTGAGCCGATACTGCTGTTGGCCAGGCTTTCTGTGCTAGATGAGTTTGCCAGGGTTGAGCAGGCCATCGGGGTCAAAGAGGGCCTTGAGCCGGTGCATCCATGCGACGGCAGCGCCATGCTCTTCAGGCATGAAGCCTCGCTTGATCAGCCCGATGCCATGTTCACCGGAGGCGGTGCCTTCCCAGGCCAGCGCTTGCCGAACCAGACGCTCAGAAAATGCCTGCACGCGCTGGTAGTCTTCTGGCTTTGTGGCAATGATGGTATGGAAGTTGCCATCGCCTACATGTCCCAGAATACAGCCCTGGATGCCCATTTCTGTGAGGAGCTGCTGGGCATAGGCGATCAGCTCGGGCAAGCGGGCCAACGGCACCGCCGTGTCAGTAATGAGAAAGGTATGGTCGGGGTGGGCATTGACAATGGCCCAGTAGAGGCGATGGCGAGCCTCCCACTGCGCCGTGCGCTCCTGCTGGGTGCGAGCAATGCTGATCTCGCCTGCCCCCGCCTCGCGCACCAACTCTTCCACCAGGTGAACCTCCTCTTCAATGGCTGCCGCCGTCGAGGAGTGGAATTCGAGGAAGAGCGCCGGTTGCTCGGGATAGCCACGCCCCATGTAGCGGTTGATGCTTTGCATTCCCAGTTCATCTACCAGTTCCAGCCGCGCCACGGGCAGTGCGCTTGCCATGATGGCGTAGGTTGCCTGTGCCGCCGCCTGGATGGAAGGGAAAAAGACGCGCATGGTGTGAACATGCTCAGGAAGGGGATGCAACTGCACCGTCAGTTCAGTCATGATGCCAAGCGTCCCCGCCGAGCCGATGAACAGGTCTTTGAGGTCATAGCCGCTACTGCTCTTGCGCACGGGGCGTCCCAGCCGCAGCACCTCGCCATTGGCCAGCACCACTTCCAGGGCGACCGTATTCTGGCGCATGCCTCCATAGCGCACGGTGGTCGTGCCGCTGGCGTTGGTTGCCGCCATCCCCCCGAGTGAGGCATCGGCGCCGGGATCAACCGGGAAGAACAGCCCGGTGTGCCGCAAGGCTTCGTTGAGGGCAGTGCGCGTGATACCCGGCTGCACGACCGCCAGAAAATTGTCTGGCTGGATGCTTACCACCCGGTTCATGCGTGAGAGGTCCAGACTCAGGACGGGAACATCGGGAGGCGCAGGCACCAGCGCCCCTTCCAGACTGGTTCCGGCTCCATAGGGAATGAGCGGAATACGCTCGTTGCGACACCATTGTAGGACGGTTTGCACGTCCTCCCTGGACTCCGCGTAGGCTACCGCCAGAGGCGGGCGCACTTCCGGGAAGTTTTCATCGCGCCCATGCTGCTCAAGCACGGACGGACTTGTGCTGACCTTTCCCTTGCCTAATAATGCCTCAAGCTGTTCCAGTGAACGTTCCATATCTTTTCTTCCCTTTCCAGTATCCCTTGCTCGTCTCTTTCGCTTCTTCTCAGAAGCACGTGGTATGCTCAGCGTGCGCCATCCCATGCCTGTCGTTCGAGCGGGGGTGGGTCGTTGACGATTTCCCAGGTGGTGTTGATGCGCATGACCGGACGCTGCTGGGTGTTGTAGGCAAGCCAGCCCGGATCGCCCGTCGTAGCGAACGCAATCCAGGTCTGGTGCATGCGCCTCGCCAGTTCATGCGGGGGATGTTCACCCACCAGCCCTTGCGGGCTGCTCAGATAGGGCGTATCGAGCGCGTCGAAGACAAAGCCCAGTTCCAGACCGTGACAGGCGCCCAGCTTCCCATCGCAGGTGGGAGAGGGCCAGGCGAATTCGTAGAGATAGGTGCCGCCAGCAGCGGGAGCATGCGCCTCAGCCAGACGCATGCTGGGAATGGCGAACATCCAGTCGGTCATGATCGCGGAAAGGAGTTCTCCCGCAGAGGCGGTCGGGCGACTGGCACGGTACGCGGCAACCAGCTTTTCTGGATCAGGATGACGACCGGTGATGCTCGCGCTGAGTTGCTCCTCGCTCTCAATGAGATTGACCACACCCGTCGGGACGTAGTAGAGGTTCATCTCCTGGCTGTTGGTGCCGATCAGTACATCCACATTCGCCCCTGCGCCTTGCCTGATGGCCTCCACTGGCTGCGTCGAGAGCAGATCGCCGTCACGCACGGGCAGGAATAACGTCAGTCCCCCGGTGGGGTCAGCGTCTTGCGTCGTGGTCAGGTCGAGTGAGCCAGGGAGCAGTTGGGCCTGCGCGGCAATGAGATGTTCAAAGGAAAGCGAAGCGAAGTTCTCTCGCGTGGGTTCCATGCCCAGCAGATCACCCAGTTGGGTGGCAACGCGGCCCGCCTGCTCCATGCTCATGGTGTGCTGACCTCCACCGCTCTGGCTGATGGCACGACGAAAGAGTCCGGCGGCAGAGGGAACTGTCAGCAAGGTAGCAACGCTGAGCGCGCCTGCCGACTCCCCAAAGATCGTGACGTTGTTCGGGTCTCCGCCAAAGGCCGCGATGTTCTCCTGCACCCAGCTGAGGGCGGCCATCTGGTCGCGCAGACCCACGTTGGTTGCACCGCCAGCGAGTGGGAGAAACCCTTCGATTCCGAGCCGGTAGTTGAAAGAGACCAGCACCACGCCGTCACGGGCAAAACGCGCCCCGTTGTAGAGCGGGGTTGAGCTGCCTCCTGAGACGAATGCGCCACCATAGATAAAGACCATGACGGGCAACCCCCGCGCGCCGGGGTCAGGCGTCCAGACATTGAGCGTCAGATAATCGTCACCCTTGCGCCAGCTCTCCCCGACAATTGGACGCAGATCGAGACCAGGCATCCGTTGCGCGGAAAGATCCACCTGGGGCGGAGTCGGAGAAAACGCACTGGCATCACGTACCCCGTCCCAGCGTTGCGGCGGAACGGGTGCGGCAAAACGTCGCTCTCCCAGCGGAGGCGCGGCGAAGGGAATGCCCTTGAATGCCATCACCCCCTGCTCGTGGCTTCCTCGCACGGCTCCTCTGCCTGTCTTGACAATCGGTTCGCTCATGGAAGCTTCACTTTCTTTCTGTCTCTCTCGTCGTTGCCAGCTATGCACTGAAGACCGGCAGCAGAATGGCCGAGGGGTGGTCAGGATCGTGATAGACGACCTGATCGGCAACAATCATCTTCGTCCCGCTCGAGGGTGGCTCGCCGCTGCCGCTGTTGCGTGCAAAGCGGGGGTGAGCGCCGCTGGAGACCTGCAGACGAAGGCTCTCTCCCTTGCGGAAGTGGTAGGCGGTGGGCCAGACCTCGATGGGAATGCGCAGGCTGCCGTCGGGTTCAGGGGAGATGCTGCCTGGAGTCAAACGCAGGATGCCATCACACAGGTTGATGGACTTGCCCGAGGCTTGCACGACGCAGAGCCGGGCAAAGAAGTCGGTATATTCCAGACTGGAACGCACATACAACTCGGCTCTGAGCGGGCCGATGACCTCCAGATCCTGCTCCAGCGCCGCACTCGTATACACCAGTACGTCGGAACGGGCCTCCAATGCGCGGTTGTCCTTTGGCCCCATGTGCTTCGCCGCTCCCAACGAATTGCCGCCAACCGCCGGAGTGGGATCAGCGGGATCATAGCGATAGCGATCGGGAGGCGAGGCGGTTGGCGCTGTGGGGCCAGTGCGCCGTCAGCTTGCAGATACCACCGCTCCACCTGAACCGGCGGCGGCCAGTCGGCGAAAGAACGCCAGCGGTTTTCGCCCATCACAAAGAGGTGAACGGGCTGGTCGCGCAGCCGCTCATGCTGGCCCTTCAGGTGCGCATCCAGCTAGGCCAGCGTTTCGCGAATGACGATGCCGCCACTGCTGAAGCTGGTATGTGTCCAGGGGCCAACGAGCAGATAGGGTTGTTTGCCTGTCCGGCGCAATGCTATGTAGTCCTGCAACTGCCAGTCCAGGAAGATGTCATACCAGCCGGCCATCAGATAGGCTGGGGCGTTGACCTCGGTTAGCCGATTGCTGAAGTCGACCGGCTTCCAGTAATCATCCTCAGGTCCGTGCCGCAGTTGTTCCTGGAAATGCTGCGAGGGTTGATGAATCACGACCTGGTCCGCCTCGCCAAGGGGCATGTGTCCATAGGCGCGTTCCAGCCGGCGATTGCGCTGGCCGGCCAGCAGAAGGGAACGGAGATTGAGCTTCATGCCAGTAGCAGCCTGCTCGGTCATCATGGTCGACCAGCCCAGAGTCGTTTCCAGGTTGAGCGACTCACCCTGAAAGCGGAAATGGTTGCAGTCCGAGGCGGTGACCTGCGGCACCATCGCCTTGAGTTCTGGCCCGGCGTCTGCCGCCACCGCCCACTGCACAAAGCCCAGATAACTGGCGCCGATGGTCGCCAGCTCGCCCGAAAACCACTCTTGCTGCTTGATCCAGGCAATGGTGGCCAGTCCATCCTCGTGTTCATGACGGACGTAGCGAAATTCGCCTGCTGAGCCTGCGGTGCCACGACAACTCTGAATCAGCACCTGATAGCCCCGTTCGGCGTAAGGAAGCACCATCAAGGCGCTGAAAAAGCCCCTTCTGCCGTAAGGAGAACGAACAAGCAGGGTTGGCAGCTTTGAAGTGCCGCGTGGCGCATAGTGATCTGCCAACAGCACCACGCCATCGGGCATCGGAATGGGGATATCGCGGGTAATCACCAGGTCATCGGATTGAGCCGGGGGCAGGTGCATCAATCGGCTGATAAGGCGGCTAGCCAGACTCATCTGGTGTTCTCCTGTTCTTCGCAACGTGCCGTGTCTCGTCCCCCGTTTTGGGGCGTTTGGTGCATCTGCTCTCCCGATGGAAAGAGGACGAGCGGGGCGCTTGCGGACGGTCATAAGATAGGTCCTGGAAGGAGTGTAGCATAAACGGATATGCGTTGTAAATTCTCACGGTCGAAATTGGCCCTGTTTTTTGCGATTCTGAGGGAGAAGAGGGGCATCTGGTCGTGCAGAATCGCCTGGAGTGGCGCGAGATCTCTCTGGTTATGCTATGATGGGTGCAGGTAGTCGTCAGCAAGATAGTCTACGGTCGGTGTACAGGAACGCGTTGTGCATGACGAGAACTGAGAGGGACATATGACAGGATTTGCAGAGGAGAGCCTGGACGTGCGGAGGAAACTGGCCTCTGCGTGTCGCATCCTGGCTGCCCACGGTCAGAATGATGCGATTTATGGGCATGTGACCCATCGCCTACCAGGCGCCGAGAGTTTCTGGATGAAACCGGCAGGGTTGGGTCTGGATGAAATCACCCCGCAAACGCTGATCCGGCTGAACCTGGACGGTCAGGTGCTTGAAGGGAGCTTGCCTCGTCACCTGGAATACCCCATCCACGCCGAGATTTTCCGCGCTCGCCCCGCAATCACCTGTGTCATCCACACCCATCCGATCTCCTCAATCGCCTTTGCGGCGACCGGAGAGCCCTTGCGCGCACTCTCCCACGAGGGCTGCATGTTTACTCCCCCTGATGTGCCACGCTTCACCCTGACGTCTGATTTGATTGTCACCCGACCGCTCGGTGAGGCGGTGGCCGCGACACTGGGCAAGACGCTGGCATGCTACCTCGTCAATCACGGCATCGTGGTAGCCGCTGAAACCATCGAACTGGCAGTCTTCGCGGCCATCAACCTGGAACGCGCCAGTCAGATACAACTGCTGGCTTCCGCGTCAAACCAGCGTCTGCACGCCACAGGCGAGGAGGAATGCCTGGCAAAGCGCAAGATGTATCACCCGCAAGCCATAGAGAACACGTGGAACTATTACTGCCGTTGCATCGAGTGAAATGGGCAAGTTCCCTCCTGGAGGATCTCGTGGTATACTTCTCGCCATGAACGTCTCTCGACAAGCAGGAGCAGAAAACGAATGGCCAAACACTATGATCGGATCACTCCCGGCCTGCAACGCTTTATCAAAGCACAGCCGCTGTTCTTTGTTGCCACAGCACCACTCTCCGCACAAGGGCATGTCAATCTTTCCCCAAAGGGCTATGATACCTTTCGTATCCTCTCCTCACAGCAAGTCGCCTACCTGGATTTCACCGGGAGCGGCAACGAAACCTCTGCCCATCTGGCGGAAAACGGGCGGATGACGTTTCTGTTTTGCGCTTTTAGTGGCCCACCCCAGATTCTGCGCCTCTATGGAAAGGGAGAGAGCATTCTGCCAGGAGCAGAACAGTGGGAGGAACTGGTGGCCCATTTCCCAGGTTATCCTGGCATACGACAAATTATCCTTGCCTCTATTGATCTGGTTCAAATCTCGTGTGGCTATGGAGTGCCTCTGATGGCATTCCAGCAGGATCGGGAGACGCTGGCGCGTTGGGCAAGCTCGAAGGGGGAAGAGGGACTCGCCGACTATCGTAGCGCCAATAATAGCACGAGCCTCGATGGCCTTCCTACCCCCCTGGCACAGCACTACAAGGAGTGAGATCGGCCCAGGAGACAGAGAAGATAATGGGAGCAAAGCTTCAACGAGAGGCCTTGATTTTTCCTACCTTGCGCAGAGCGTTGCTGGACAGCGATTGTTGTGAGGGGCTTGTTCCCGCTGCGGTGCTAACGAGACTACGGTTCTTCGGGTAAACGTGCGAGAATTTGCTGAGCTAGAGATTTCAAATCGGTAATATCTCTGCGTGTTTCGCTCATCTCCGTCTGGAGACCTTTCACATCAGTCTGGAGTCTTTTCACATTTCCATCCAGGTCGATGATCTGGCCCTGAAGGTTTGTCATGCGCTCGTTGTGGAGAGTACCCTGGTTAATGAGTACATTAAATAATTTGCCGTTTTGTTCCTGAGATTCTTCGATCGTCTCCTGTAATTTTTCAAAGGCCTCTTTTGAGACAAGAGCACGTACTGCAATGGTAAGCATCTCTTCGGCTTGTTTGCGGGCGGCAATTTCTTGCTCAAGAGCTTGTACTCGTTCTTCGAGAGTCGCCATAGGCATCACTCCTTTCCCCGTATCCGAGCTGAGAGGGCTGCGCTACAAAGTTGGTGAACAGATAGCTCTATTATAGCATAGTTTGCTCTGGTTGGGAGACTGAGCTTGCCCCGGTCTGGTGGTTCTCCATCATCTTCCCAGCAAAGCTCCATGTAGAAATAAATGACTATCGCCGACTAAGTACATTCAAGCAATGTTTTGGGGAATGAGGTATACTGTCAGGAAAAGGAGGGAACCATGCTCAAGCCCTTGGAGATACCACCCCTGACAGCAGAAGAGATATAAGTCTTGGAGAAGTTGTATCGAACCACAAAAGATGTGCGACTGCGTACCCGCGCTCAGATCGTACCCCTGGCTGGAGAGCAGCGAATGACCGCTCCGGCCATTGCCAAGATTGTGCGCGAAGTGGACCAAACGGTGCGCAACTGGCTCAAGCGCTGGATGGCCGAAGGAATCGAGGGACTCAAAGATCGGCCCATGCCAGGACCGCCACCGAAAATCACGGAAGAGTATAAAGAGCAATTGCTGGTCGCGGTCCGGCATCGGCCTCGCAGCCTGGACCAACCCTATTCGATGTGGACCCTGCAGCGCCTCTCCGACTACATGGCCGAGCAAACGGGTATCCGGGCCTCCTACGAAACCGTTCGCCAGGTGCTCAAAGCCGGGGAGATTGTACTGAGTCGCCCCCAGCATAAAGTCAGTAGCCCTGATCCGCAGTACCTGGTAAAAAAAAGACGATTGAAGAGGCGCGAGACGGGCTAAAAGAGGGAGACGTGTTTTATTATGCAGACGAGTTTAATTTGAGCTGGTTCCCGACTCTGCGCGCCATGTGGAGTCCGAAAGGGCAGCAAGTGATGATCCCGACGCCAGGGCAGCCGGACAAGTACTACGGCATTGGCGCCGTGAACTATCACACAGGAGAAAATGTGGTTCTGTTCCAGCGCCGCAAGCGTCGCCAGGAGATTGCGCAGTTACTGCAAGCCTTGGTGGAGAAGCATCCGACCGGAACGATCTATGTGGCCTGGGATAATGCCGACACACACGAGGATGATGAGGTGGAAGCGGTCGTCCGAGCAGCAGCCGGACGTCTGGTCCTGCTCTACTTGCCGACCTACAGTCCCTGGCTCAATCCCATTGAGATGCTGTGGCGGCATTTTCGGCGCGAGGTCACTCATTGTGAGTTCTTTGAGACGAAGCCAGCACTGCTTGCGGCAGCACAACAGTGCTTTGAGCGCTTCAATCAATGCCCGGAGAAGATCCTGTCAGTGATCGGCTCCAAAGCCAAAAAAGTTAGTTGATTGTACTTAGTGGTTAGTTCATTTTGATTTTGTGGTACACTGAGGAAAAACAGGAGAAGAACGAAGGAGAAGAACTGCTCAAATGCACCTCAGTGAAGAAGAAAGAAGCCATGTGCAGGTGTTTGTGCGACAAGGCAAAGCCAATGCACGAACTCTGACGCGAGCGCGCGTGCTGCTCAAAAGCGACGAAGGCTTCACTGATGTCGAGATCGCCCAGTATCTGGATATCTCCAGTTGACCCAGTTCGGCGATCTGCATTGCGTACCCTTTCTCTTGTCTTGGTATTCTTGTTCGCTTATCATAACGGCTCACAGTCAAGTTGGATAGCATTTTTCCCAACTTGCTCAGATGAGCTCCTTCCTCTCCAGCGGCTCCCGGCAAGATTTCATGCTACCTCTCCATCGTTAGGGGGAGGTGGGGCGTAGTGGAAGGTTTTCTGGAAACTTTTACGATCTTCGTATCCGTCAGCAATCTTCCCTCGTGGCAGATCCCCGGAATGAGCATATTCGCGCCGACCCCAAATAACCCAGGTAATTTCGGTTCCGGTCTCCCGCAAAAAGCGGTCGAGCAAGTCTTTGCGGAGGTAGGTGAAATGCTGAGTATTGTGGAATGCGTCACCATAGCGAAACGTAATGGATGCTCGCCTGCCATCGCTTTCAAAGAAGTCCAATGTCTGCGGCTGGCCGCACAAGCCCAGGTGCATAGCGATTTCCTTTGCAGGAGTGTTGCCTCTGCGGTCTGCCGCACCCATTGCAAGGTGATCTCCCTCCCAGCTGTTCCTGCGCACCGGAATCAGGACTCGAAAAGTCTGATATATCCTCACCTGCCGCTTCACCAATACTTCACGCTGCTTCATTTCCAGTCTGCGGCCTTGGAGGGCCGTCTCGATTACCATGTCCGGGTCTATGTGGCTCCCCCAGGTCACGGTCATCCCCGGGCGAACCATCACCTGATCGGAGAGGCTCTCCCAAAAGTCCTCAGTTTCTTCTTCGGAAAGGGGTTCACCGTCGCGAAACAGTTCCAGCTTCTCTTCTGGCTCCTCTATCGTGGCCGTGTCAACGACGAACTTCAGCTCGGTTTCGCGGCTAAACGGATACGTATCGCACCAGGGGATCTCTCCCGCATAGACATAGTAATCTTCCGGTATGTCTAGAAGCCACCGATCGCCGAAGTCCTGACTCTGCAGTCGATCAGCGAAAGGTTCGGCTTCCTCCGTTTTGATGATAAAGCTGCGGGCAAGGAGAAACAGCTCGCGAGAAGCTTGAGTATCCTGCTGCGAGACGGATCCATCAAGCAAAGCCCAGGGACCATACTCTCCGCAGAGTTCGTCGACCACCAGATACGGCTGCATCTCGGGTTCTCCTCCACGCAGGATCCACTCCTCGACTGGAACCGTACGATCCCCCAAAAAATCGCTCTGTACTAGGGAATATGCCTGAATTGGGGCAGGAAAGCTCGGATCAATATCGATGTGGGCGCTACGCTCATACAGCTCATCATCCTCGTGCCTGAGCAGTCCCGCGTCGTCTCGGTACCCGGCCAGTTCATAGAGCGCAATCTGGCAATACTTTTTCCCGTAGTGATCGGTGCCTCCCCTGTTCAGGTTGTCGAAATGGCGACCGAGGGCGATGCGACTGTCAACTTCCTGAAATCGCTCAAAAGTGTAACCGAGCTGGTTGATACGCCACCAGAGGTTTCTCGTCGCCCGCTTCGATTCCGCAGTTTGATGGTAGGGATCGATGGACGGCCCCAGCCATCGCATCGGATCATCATTACCGATCCCAAGCCCAAAAGGGTGATTCCCATCTCGATAGTGCCGTGCATTCCTATCGGCGCTTTCGCCCCACTCTCTGATTCCGCCTTCTGTATAAGGCGGCGTAATTCGCTGGACTTCCTCTTGTGTCAGCAACGCAGGGTGGTGCAGCAAGGCAATCGTGATTGTCCTCCTCGCATAGTCGCGGGCGAGTAAATGCGTTGTAGCGCAGGGAGCAGCCGGTCGGAAGAGCGCTTCGTAGAGCCTGCGCCCATACCGCGGTAGAATCTCCACCGCGAAGGAGGGATCGGCGAAGTCGTCCTGCCGCGCCATTGCCACCCCATAGGTCGCTGCAAGCATCCGCTCGGAAATATAGGGGTCGTTCAATTCCAGCGCCAGCAGCACGATATCGAAGAACTGAGCGGGTCGGAGACGCCCATACCAGTACAGGGCGCGGGTTGCCAGATCGCGTAGTCGGTGTATAGTCGAAGACAACATCCACATGATGTAAGATGCCTCTAAATGCAGGCGCGCCTCGGTGGTTGGGGATAAGGCGTCCTGCCAAAGGCAGGCAATTTCAAAGCACATGATGCGTTTTTCAAGCTCCTCGGCGTGTTCTCGGACATTTTCTGTCCAGCTGAGGTCGCGCTCCGCAAGAGGAAGAGATTTTAGCAGCTCCATCCAAAAAGGCATGTTGAGTGGGTGTCCCACGTGAGCTACCGTAGACATCGCCATTTCAAGGAGGAACTTCCGGTTCTGGACAAGCCGAAACAGCTTGCCTATGAGACGTACTGACGCCTCACTCACGGCCTCCGGCTTCACCTCAAAAAGTGCGGCGATAGATGCGCCGAAAGCCACTCTGTTCTGCGGAAGAATATCGTGCAAGTACTGGTTGGTACGAAGAGGCAGCAGTGCGGCTATGCAGCGACGAATATCCTCGTGCAACGGGTGGAGCTTCTGGTAGTCCTCGCAGAAAAGCGAGTCCGTGGTAGGTCCGCTTTGCACGAATTCAGCGACCTCGCCAGCCATCTGCTGGAGGAGGGCACGGGCAATGAGATAGCCCCCAAGAAGATCATACGTGAAGGAGACAAGCTCTTCTCCCCCACTCCAATCACGGCACATCAGCAGCCCTTCACTTAAAAGGCAGTGCGATCTTGAACGTTGCCAGTCCAGCGTCTCAAGGGGCTGCTGATCCACCACTTGGACGAACTCCTTCAGTGGAATACTGCGGCTGTGGTGCTGCCACATAGTGCGCCCAACCCCCTCGAGAGCAGGGAGAACGACTGGCGCACGAGGATGGAGACCCAGCAGCCTGCAGACAGACTGGTTGCAGGCGTTCAAATAGTCGTCGAAAACCTCAAAGAGGGTCTGTTCTCCTACATACACCTGCTTTTCTACGTGGCGGGCGGCGTTCTTACTCTCACAGAAGATTTTGAGGTAGAGGGGGTGCTGAAACTGAGCGAGCGAGGAAGCCGTTAGGTCAGCCTTGATGTGGTACCAGGAGAAGTACTTCTCGATCGCACCCTCCACAACATCATGGGGGAACCCTTCCAGAACGCCTATGTGCGCCGAGGGTTTCTCGGACCAAATGGCGTCGACATATGTGGTGCGGCAGGTAGTAATCAGTACTAGACCTGGAGTACTGGCTATCTCCTCAATAAGACCGGCTAACTCCCGTTCCCAGATACGAGAGAGCAAACCATTGGCCGTTGCTTCGTGTAAGCTATCAATGATCAGAGGGATCCGTGTGCGATAGAGCGAGGCGGCGATAGCTAAAGCATGTAAGAAATCGTTCCAGCTGTATGTCGAGGGGATATCGAGCAGAGCTAAGAGCTGCTCTCGGAGAGGGCGTTCGCCGCTAAAGGAGCGGCCCGCGATCAGTAATGCCGGGAGTTTATCAAGTAACCGCTTATCACAGATATGACACGCAAGGTGAGTTTTGCCGATTCCGGCCGGGCCTATAATGTGAAAGTCCGCCCGCTTGATATAGGTGCAGAAATCAAGAATTTCATAAAAAATATCCCTCGCATCATATGCTGCCCAGGAGAATCGGTACAACCGCTGCACGATATCCTTTTGCCCTGGCTGCTCCTCTGTTTCATTCTTCGCCTGGCTTTCAGACTCAAGCGACTCGAAGATTGGAGCTTGCCCTGTATCAAATATAGCCAGTGCCTCCTCCAGGCTAGTCCGTAGAACATCCCAGGAATACTGCTGAAATTGGTCAATCCGTCGTTCGTCGACGAGTTGACTGGCACGCCGGAGATCCGCCTGTGCAAGTTCTAAAGAACGCTGGAGATTTCGAGCGGCAGTGAGAGATTGAGTATATGGCGACTGCTCGTGTTGAGTACCTTTGGCGTTGAAATAGCCCTCCATGTCTCTGAGCGCCTGGCGGTACGTTTCTATCGGCTGATCGAGTTTTGGGAGTTGGTGTGCTAAATAATGTAAGAAATCGGCATCGCCGAGAAGCGCGTGAATGACAGCGTCTATGCCGGTCTCGGTATAGAGCTGGGGAAGGTATTTCCTGTCAGCGTCGGCAATCTGAGCGGCTATCCGAGTGCGAAACCAGTCCAGGCTCAATTCGAGGTCCCCGAAAAAATAGTTCCGTATCCCTATGAAGGCAGGCGTACCCAGCCAGTTGAGGAAATCGCTTTCGCCCCAGTGGACAATTTGCAGCCGCCTATCGGAAGGAACGGACGAAGACAGCTTCTGATCAAACCAGCGCTGTTCATCTGTGGTAAAATTGGTGGGTGTACACAAAAACCACTGTGTCAGTCTGGGATGGCTCTGACAAGCAACGCGCAGTGATTGTGTAATGCTCGTCTTCCGGTTACTTTCTTTTAGACGAGGCTGTGGGTAGTAGAATTTGGCTTGCCATCCCCACTGGTCCCCATTGGGCAAGGTTAAATAGAATTCTACTCCATCACCACCACCGCTATCATCGAGTGAAGTGAACTGCCCTCGATGTCCGTACAGATTTTTCGCAATACAGTAACACAGCTCCTCAAAGCTCCGGTAGGTAGTGTGGTCATATGGTTTTAACTTTGACCACCCGATTTCATCTATCGTCACAAAGGTTCGCTCCTAGCTCTCGTTCTACCATTATCCGCTTGTCCTCTGCAAGGATTCATAACCGTTTACCTGCACAAAATCGCTGATCAGAGCGGGGTAACCAGACGACTCCGGCTGATCGTGTTGCCCGATGACCCATCTATTGTATCAGAGATATTCAACCAGATCACCGTACTTCACACTGCACATAGTTTGTAAACGAGATGTATTACTCGTCTATCCCATACTGATCCCTCCTTCGTACAATTCGTGCGATTTCTGGCATAACTCCAAAAAACATCCCACGCAGCTAGAACCCTTTTTCACTGCAACGGCGAAAAATTCACTGTAACTCCGAAAAAATTCAGGACTCCCAATTATTTTCTGTAATGAATGGCACTGTTTTCCCAAACTGCTGTAGCACTCCTACCATATAAATGTTCATCAACAATCTCTCTCAATCGGGAAGAAAGCAGGAAGAATCGATATTTTCACCTGTTTCTTTTAAAATCCATCAACCCCCTTATGCTTAAAGCCATTGCTGCCCTATATTACTAAAGATAGAAAAAACTAAAAGAGGTGAAAAACATGCAGTAGCCAGACCTCGGTACTGGGCAAATCATCGCAGCTTTCGATAATCCGCAAGCGCACCCAGTCGTAGAGTCTTTTTATCATCGCCTGCACCGACATTTCTTCCCAGGCTACCTCAGCCTGGTTGCTTACAACCAACTGAACTGTTAGCTTCAAAGCTACAGCACCTCCATAAAAGCGGGTGAATCTCAATACTGCCATCTGGACGGCAACACTGGCCACCGGATTAGCAAGCGGCATACTGGTGCTGCCGCAGACATTCCTGTCCCTCCACCGCTTCTTTGCTTCATTGTACCTGCTCTACCAGTTACTTCAGCACCCCAACGCCAACGTGGAGAAAACACGAGAGGCCGTGGACAGGCATGCTTACTCCATCTGTTTGTGGACGTATCGCGGCGTCCCTGACCTTGAACAGGCGGGCGTGTGTTACACGCAGGATGCGCTCTACCTGCGTGGTCTCTGGAAGATTGAGCGGGCAGTCGCAGAGGATGAAACCGTTCTTGACCCGCTGGCAGTAGGCGTGGTGGCCTTAGAACAACTAGCCGATTTGCGGAAATTAGGCATTGTCAGCCCTCCTCAACCGCTGAGGAAGCTCGCCAATCATCCTGATCTTGATGCCTATATCCTGTCTTTTGCAGCTTCAGAGAAAGCTGGCTCATAACCGCAGTGATGGTCAGAATAGGTAATCTCATTTGTAAGGACAATCTGCAACTTTATGCAGTTTTTCTGGTTGGTTTTCTGCTACACTCATAAGTAGTGCTTTATGATAACGTTGGCAAGAAAGGAAGCGTCTATGCTGTATTGGTTAGTTTTAGACGATGACCAACCTATGCCTGATCCACCTGACCCGGACCCTCCCCCACCTGATGAAGAGAGGGCGGGAAAATGAAAGAAGACCTTGCTGCAAGTCAGCTTCATGCTTTGCTGTAGGATTCTCTGAAAAACAGGAGGGTGATCCTTACCGACTAAGGGGCTTGTTGCTTGCACGAGCAAGAGTATGCCTTATATGTTCGGAGCGTGACATTGCAGAATTTTCTCATTGTCGTTGCTCGTTGAGATCATTATCTCTCAACATTTACAGGCAAGTCGGCAGCAAAGACGCAGGAAACTGTGAGACTGAGCACTTCGAGCACTATGACTGCCAGTACGCAGGAGCCTTACTCAAGAAATCAGAAAAAAGCCGTATCGAGGCGGTAGACGAGTTGCCAGGCCGCAGGCCAACCCGCATCGACAAAAGAGTCAAGCATTGCGATGGTGAGTCGAAGGGCATGCACGTCCTGCTGGAGTACCTCGCGATACTCAGCCAGATAGCGTTCCACTACCCGTACGAGCAGGTCGACCGCGGATGGCTCATAGCTATATCCGCGCTCTGCTACCCGCAGGACTACCTGGCTGAAAAGAGGGAGGACGCGGGCGGGGTTGGCGGGTACCAGGTAGGCGAGCATCTGAGCGAGGGAGTGTCCCAGGGATGGAATGCCAAACGTCGAGAGTTGATCAAGCAGTGGTACCGCTTCCGCCAAAAAGCGCCGCTTCTCAGCTAGAGGGCGCTCCGGCTCTCGATGGAGATTGGCGTCGGCAGCACCTGAAGCATGGTAGAGATCGGATCCGAGCGTATTCGCCAGCCGATAGAGTGTCTGTCTCTGCCCCCGCCTCTCCTCCTCTGCAAGAGCATCGAGACGCTGGAGCGCCTCTTGTATAGAGGTCACGGTTCGGCCCAGCAGGTCCCAACCCCGCTGACGCACCTGCTCGTGCTCTTCGTTTGGGGATTCGATTGCGCCGTATGTCAGCGTCTCCCGCGTAACGGCCAGCACCTGCCAGACTTCTTCAACGGCCTGTTCTGGATGCTCGATCAGCGAAAAGATGAGCGTCCCGGACCGTGCATGGTTGCGGTACAGATAGAGAGCGGCGAAGAGCTGTGCGCAGTCCTTGCGAACCTCAATGGCTCCCGCCCCTTGCGGCGTGTGCTCAAAAATCTCCTGAGCGAGTTGTGACGCCCGATCAGGTTCTTTTCCGGCAACCGCCTTCAGACTGTCCAACACACCCTGTAACACGCCATTACTGCGGTCGTCGTGAGTACGCTCTTCGAGCACCTGCCACATCGTCTCCGGCACCGACCGATAGAGCTGCCTGGCATGAAAAGCGATCAGATAGCGAACCGTTGACACCTGATCGCCGCTCAGGTGACAGATGGCTTCTAAGACGGTCGATGAGGTACAATCCTGATGCCTTGCCAGCCAGGTGAGCCCAATGGCTGCACATTCGCGAGGCTCTCCCCCATATGCGGGACTCTTATCGAATGCTTCAACGCGGCCCGGCAGATCGCTTGGCCAGGGAAGCGAAGCAGCACGGAGCAGGACCGCACATACCAATGCTCCCAGTTCGCTGCTACAGGTGACCTCATGACACCCTGCCATGAGTTGGCAGGCCCCTGATAGGTCTCTCCAGGCGGAAAGGTGCTGCTCAGTTTCTCCTTGTCCCTCAGAAGCACCGGATTCGAGCTGTGCAAAGAGCGAGCGGAGATGGGGAATAATCCCTTTGCATTCCTCAAGCGTGGGTGCAGACTGCATGTGGACCTGGATGAAATGATGTATTGCCTGTCGATTCTCACCAAACGGTTCCTTCCCACTCTCTTCATGCACCTCGCTCCACCAGGCCGTTTCGAGGAAAAGGGGATCATCGTCATCGCCAGGAGCGAGTGTGGCAGCCAACTGCCTGATCTCGTCGGTGACAAGCGCCTCTTGAGGCAGGCGGCGCACCAGTCGATCTCGGAGATACTCGCCAAACGTCCGGCGGTCTTGCGAGAATGCCGTTGGAACTGAGCAGATGGTTTGCTCAACACGCTTGCGCTCTGTGACATCGAGGCTTGTAAACAGCGATGCAATCAGGTCCGCGATAGCCTCATGCACTTCTGGGGAGGACATGAGAGGAAGGGCCCAAGTCAATTGGCGGAGCCTATAGCCGAACGTCGTGGGGTTGTTGACTCCTTCCATGACCACTCGCCTCCAAAGGACCCCGTGTCGGTTCGCTTCACCCAGTAGAGCAAGCACTGCCTGGAGTTCTTCTCCACGCTCCGGATTTGCTGCAATCTGCGTCAGATAGATGCTGAGGCTGCTGAGCATTTTCCCGAGTCGCTCGGGCCATTCGTAAGGGATGTGAGGCAGGTAGGTGCGGTCGATGCGTATCCGAATGGATGCACGGGCGTTCAGAAAATCAAACGAGGCGGTCTCCTCCTGTGGGGACGGTTCAGATGCGTCCAGAACGGCAATGAGGGTACGCACAGCCATCAGTGGGGCTTCTCGTAAGAAAGTCGGATACTGCTCTGCCAATCGATCGAGGGCCGATTCGTAGTCCAGCCGACGTGTGGAGCGTAAAGGGAGCAACTGGCTCCTGTTGATATACGTGGCTTCCTCGCTGGTTTCCTCATAGGAAAAGGCAGCGCTATAGATTTCGACCACCAGTTCCGGATCTCTGGCCGCTAGACGGGGAATTTCCTGCGCAAGGGCAGGCAACTCTTCGTCACCATACATCGACAGGTGTCCGTGATCAAGACAGCGCTGTATAGACGCTCGTACAGCCGAAGGATCGCTCTCATAGGTTCGGCAGACAGCTTCGAGGAGGAAATGCCTCGACAGGCGATCCCAGACAGGGGTTTTCCACGCCTGTGTGAGAAGTCGACGTGCCGCCTGCCCTGCGAAGCAGCACTGCTCCTCGGTCAGACTCTCCAGTTGCTCGACAAGGCGAGAGAGCAGCACGCGTGCAGAGAGAAGCACTGGCAAGCGTGTCGACTGGCTCATGTGTTCGACCAGCGCACACCAGGGACCGGCGCTTTCTCCTCCGAGTCGGCGCTGATCAGCTATCAGCGCGCCTATGAGATGCCTCAGCACGGCTTCTCCTGCGTCCCGCTCCTCATTGTGCTCAGCTTCCAAAGTGGCAAGAAGCGGTTGGAGTGCAGGGAGATCGGTCGCAAAGGTCGCCGCAACAGACGATCCAATGAGTTTGCCAACGGTGGGGATGGTTCGCTCGCGCTGGATACGCAGGACGATTCGCCAAAAGGAAGTGTGCGCTGCATCGATGGACTGCAGCCAGAACTGTTGAAAGCGATAGACAATGCTTGGACGAATGACGATGCACATTTCACGCGATTGTTCCAGCCGTCGCACGAACTGATCCACCGAGCCGCTCAGCAGGAGACGGGTCACTGCGTAGTCAAAGAGAATGCGATGGGAGAAGGCGAGCAGCGAATCATCGGGGAGCATTGCATCGTCCGCTTGCCAGGCAACGAGCAGGTGCGAATGCAGCAGGTGTTCGAGCGCCTGGCTCGCAGCGGGATGAGAAAGCTGAACACGCTCTACTTGCAAGGTGCGAGCAGCCAGCATTTCCTCACAGGCGTGGCGCAGGACGAACTCGCGCGCATCCCGCTGCCCGTCGGGACGTGTGACGTAGTGCGCCCAGTAGCGATCCAGGAGCTGCACCTGCGTGCGCCAGGGCGTAAACTCCTGGCGTCCGATTCCCTCCTGGAGCAGTTCTCCGGTCAGGCGGAGATTGAAGGGCGTCATCAGCAGGGCGCGCAGTTGAGGCTGAGCTTCGCTGAACAATTGAGCCAGATCTGGTGCTTGTGTCCCGGCGAAGTCCAGTTCCTCTTGCGTGAAGGAGGGAATGGCAAGATGACGCAGATGTCCCAGCGTCTGCTCCTGAAATGAATGGTCTGGGGGCGTTCCAGCGAAGATGCGCTGTATGTCATCGTCATAGCTCAGGTCAAAGCTACGCATGGCGGCGATCACTCGCCAACGGGTCCCGGCGCGAGCTACACGCGCCAGCAGCGTGCGCAAGACCTGGTCGGATTGTCCGAACCGGGTTGAATCGAGGGCATCGATGACCAGGAAAGCTGGCTCGTCGCCCTCCCAGTGTTCCAGAGCATCCACGATCTCCTGAACCGTTAGCCCTGCACTATCTGCCTCTTCTGCCGTCAGGAAGATCACGTCGCGCCCCTCAGCCAGCAGTGTGGTGACGACATCGAAGAGGGCTACGGACTTTCCACTCCCAGGTGAGCCGGTCACCACCAGCGATCCGTCTTCAGCGTCCCGGCGGAGAACATCGACACAGCGGCGGGGAATTTTCACGCGTGTCGTCCCTGCGACGATGGCTGAGGTAGGTGAGAGCAAGTCCAGTGTATGCCTGGTATGCCGACGCAGGCGATCGATCAGGGTATGTGGAGAGGGTTCACCCGACGGGGAAACATGCCGCGCCTGGTCGGGAAAGGGAGGGAGGCGCTCGTTGGTGACGTACTCCTTGATGAAACACAGCAGATAGCGTGCAGCTGCAGAGGAGGCATAATGGTGATAGGAATCATCCTTGTCGCTATCTGCGTAATCCGACACACCTTTGACGATGAGCCAGTGTGTCTGGGGAAAGCTGGCCATTGTCCGTCCAAAGGCAGCCCCTTCCATATCAACGGCCACTGCTCCCCGAACCGGAATCTGAATATCGGAGAAGGGATCATCCCTATGTACAGCACTACTGGAGGCCATAGGCTTGATAAAACAACTGGCCACTTGTGGATCGGTGTAGGGGAAGGGGACCACGCCATAGCGGAGCCGCACGATGGTGTGTCGTTCTTGCAACTCCATCGCTGGCAAGAGCAAAGGGTCAGGCCCCTGTTGTAGCTCGTGGACGAGACGCCGCCAGGCAGGGGCAGAGCGCTCGAGTTCTCCTTGAGGAATCCGTTCGATTGATGGCGTCTGCTCATCGAGTAACCGATTGAGCAGCCAGTCCCGCTGTTGCCGCTTTGACGGCGGACGCGGCAGCTCAGCGACAAGCGGCTTCCATTGATCAAACATGCGGGCGAAGCTCAGGGTATTCTCATCAGGTTGATACGTCTGTGTATCGTGCCGGTGGACACGCTGCCCATCCGCATCGATCTCGATGCTGCCAGCATCAAAGGTGAAAGTGCGGTCAGCGACGATGAGATCCCCCAGCGCAACGTGTCGTTTATCCCCCGCGCAGATCCCCGTCATCGCAGCGAAGCGAGGCCGGAACTCTTGGAGGACGCGCGGAAGGTGCAGTGCCATCTCCTGTGGACCATAGCGAGGGAGCCAGGAGACGTACAGGGTCAGGCGTTCCCCACGAGTATTTTCGATGGTGGCAAAGCGATACTCATACCGGTAGAGCGGGCTGATTCCTGACACAAACGAAGTTTGTGCTAGCTCCGAGACGACGTCGAGAAATGCCTGTGCTTCCTCTGCCAGAGCACATACGATGCACACATCCACCAGCAAGCCTTCACCACTCATCGTCTTGTTCCCTTCTTTCCTCTTCATCTGTGAGATCACTATTATAGCAGCAAGCCATCACTTCAACAGGGAGGTGTGACCTCGTTCTTCGTAAGGAGCCATGCCGATCTGGAACACGCACACCTACACGTTGTAGCGCCTTCTGCAATAATTCCCGCGATACTACTGAATACTTTTGACTCAAACCGAGCATAGCTAATACCAGGCCTTCTGACCATCTCTGACTATTCTTCTTCATCCCATCTGGGCAAGAGGCAGAGATAATCTTGAATGGCGCCCGCTGCTAAATGATTAGGGAGAGGGAGGATGGTGTTTCCACTCTCCCAGGAGGGAATAGCGCGTAAAAAGTGTGTGACACGGGCGAGTAGCAGCGGTTCAATGCCCTCCTGAAGCAAGAAAGGAATGATTTCAACAACATGAGCATGTTTAAATGACTCCTCGCCACCTTCTGAGGATTTCCAGTAGCCGCGTATCTCGCTTTGCTTCTTATAAGTGGGGCCGCGTCCAATACTATGGTAGACGGAGAACTTTCCTGAAGGACCAAGATCAAATAAACCATCTGCAAACATGATGGTTTCTTCTTCCTCGTCAGGCTCTTCCAGCCGGACATACTGAGGTGTCTCTATCAACGCGCCAGCCTCTCGGAGGCGGACCATCCAGACATTGGGTACGTCGTTTCGTTGGAATGGGTCGGGGTGAGTTGAGAACGAAAGTTCGTTCAGTCGCATCTGCGGATTCTGCAACTGCATCCAGATGCGCCGAAAGTCTGTTGCCTCCAGTAGCACTAGCGTCGGCCCTTCGGTGTTCAGGCAGACATGTTCCACGAATCGCTCCATGGCCTGTGGCCGCAACTTCAGCCCATCTTTCCTTGAGGCTGCTGCAAAGATACTCCCCAGCCGAAAGCACGCTGTTTCATATGGCCGCCATTGAAGATCATCGGGCAGGAGCATTTCGACGCGGCCACTCGGCAGGATGCGCACGGCAAGGACATAGTCGAGCAGATATTTCGTAGAACGGTGATGATATAATCCAACCACTGTCAGCTTTTTGGCAATCTCTGCAGGAATGTCGGCCCAGACGTAGGTTTCGCAAATATCCCCGTGGATCACGCCTGTTTGTCTTACCAGTAAGTCCGCAATGGCATTTTTCACCCGGCTTGGGCCAGCGCTCTCATTCCTCTCAAACGAGGCAAGGAGCTGCGACCCCATGCGCGACTCGACGCATATCTCGCGGATTACCCCCTTGGGGTTCAGCTCGTCCCGCTCCCAACTGTCCTGCGGCACCTCGATCAGTGCATAGGCCGCGCCTCGTTTCGGGCGAAGCGGTGCTAGGAATTTTTTCCATGCGGCTTTGCGCTGGCGTTTTGCCAGCGTTAGGTTGTCATCCAGGGTACTCCGCTTCCGCTCGCGTTCTTCCTCGTCGAGGTCGGGTAGCTCTAGTTCGCCAAGGTCTATATTGCCCGGATCAAGCGGGGTGACGAGTGCATCATCGATGCGTTGCTCTCTTATCACTAGATTCGGGTAGTCTATGAACGAACATCGTTGTAGCTGCTTCATCACCTCATCACGTACCTCCTCCGTGAGGTAGAGGATCAACACGGTGACCTGTTCCCCGGCAAAGACTCTTTGCAGCGCCTCCGTTCCCAGAAGGCGTTTTGCTGGCCCATCCAGGAGGCGTTGTTTGCGCCTGGCATCAAAAGGTGTTTTCACTGCTGTTTTGATCGGCCTCTGCGTCTTCTTATCAAAGCGCTGTTCGTTGAGTTCCCAGAAGGAGAGCATAGAAACGGTTTTCCCGGGTTTTGATGTATCTTTATCGCGCGCCAGCGGCGCATCGGCCCTTAGCACATCTTGCGAACGATTCATGATGGCTCGCCACACATGGTAGAACTCCGTTGGACTGAAGCTTGAGCCGAGCGCATGATCTGGCTTGATTCCCTCGGCGAAGAGCATGAAGTAGGTATCACTTTCATGCTCCGAGTACCAGTAAGCGCCGGGGTCTTTCGCCAATACGGTCGGGTCGATGAGCGAGCGAACCTGGTCAGGGGAGAAGAGCTGCTTGAGGTCGTCGAGCAGCTCGATGATTCTATCATCCCAAAAGCGCAGGTGTTTCATGCCCCTGATGCGAATCGGTACCAGGATCGGGACGACTGGCCAATCTCCTGTCAAAATGCGCGGCTTTCGTATGCCAACCATGACGGTAGAACTGCGTCCGAACAGGAATCTCTTGATCGGCCCTTTTTCTATGTAGCGCCTGCTGAAGATGCGCACGTGGACGAATGGGCGCGGATCAGGATCATCAGGCACCGTATGCACCGCAAAATCGACGCGGTAGGAAAAGTGCCCCTCGATGAGCTTGGGCTTGTCACCGTAGTCGTGTACATGGCGGGACAGGAGTGGCTGGCTCACGAGCGCGAGCCGATTATTCCCTTCCTGCGCGAGATGCCACTCCACCCACTCATCATTGATGAGCATTTTCTCGCCCTTCAGCCGCGCTGCCAGCAGACTGGGCAGCGCCGTGTAGATCAGGGGATGGGTTTTCTCCCGTATCAGGAATCCGGCGTCAATCGATTCCCAGTCCGTTGCGGGAGAAGCGAGCCCAGCAAGAAGTCTTTGATACGCATCCTGTCCTTCGGGCGTCTGGATTTCACGTTTGAAGCAGCTCTCTACCCAACGCCTGAGCCAGACACGCACCAGCAGCGTGACCTGCTCCACAGACGGACGGGGGTAGCCGTCTAAGACAAGGAGGTGCCTCTCGCCCTTCGTCTTCGAGAGGCCCGTGATGAACGGGTGGACGAGCGATGGAATGAGGGCGACCAGAAGCTTGTTGAGCCATCTCCACGGAGGCTTCTGCCTATGCTGCAAAGGCTTGCCGCGAATGCGCTCCATTTGCTTGAGAAAGGTGTTCAGGGACTGATGGAAAGGGAAAAGAAGGTACCACACCCGCTCTTGTGCTAACTGCTCCGGAATGAGGCGGGCGCGGAATTCTTGAATCTGATAGGGTCTCTCTGATACCATATGCCTTGTGTGATTCCTTTCGTAACTTTACCGGCGGGCCGCATATTCTCCCTCAGGAGAGCATATGCTTGAAGTCCCGCTTGAGTGCTTTGACTAACGGCGCGTAGAGTGTCTGGGCAACGGGGTCACGTTTACAGTAGCCATCGAGCACCTGGATCATGGCGAGCAGGAGGCTATTCTTTGGCGTATCCCTTTCCTGGCTTTTGGGGTCGGCCGTGTGCGGTGCCCAGGCGGCGTCAACAAACGTTGCTCGAAATGGCACACCGCCGCGCAGCAGCCGCCCGCATGCCTGGATGATCATCCCCGCAAGGGAGGCCGCCAGATCTCTTTTGCGTTGTTCGGATAAATACTGGAAGCTATATGACTGCCCCGTTGGTCCTCCTTCGAACCAATCCCACTCGTCGTGGGCTTTCTTGCGCAGTTGCTCCCCTTTTTGACCGTAGGAGGACCCTTGCCAGAGGGCGTGAGTATCGTCGGCGCACCAGTCCAGGACCTGCCGGTTCATCCATTGGGCGCGTTTCACCATATCGAACGGGAGTGGCATGGGGCGCGTGAGGAAGAAGACCGAGCCAAAGGCCGCTACGCGGTCTTCGTTCAGAATATTGTACCCGCGCCCGAGGGCCTGCAGCGGTGCCACGAGAATACGCCCTTTGGTCACCTGCGCAAAACCTTCGATGTCGCCGCGCCCAATCTGCTGTCCGATCACCTGGCGCGCGGACCTCCATTGGTCAGTTTGCTCGTCGGCGTCTCCTCGTTGCTGCATCAAACCATAGATGCTGGACTCCCACGTCGGCTGCTTACTGAGCAATGCCGCCACGACCTGCTTGACCTGGTCGTAGGAGTTGACAAAGAGCAGGATGCGCTGGCGGTCCTTCCAATAGCGCGGCTTCCGCCTCGCAAGGTCCTCCAGTGTCTGCAACTCCCGTTGTAATGGACACTGGGCAGGGCTGGGCGTGCCTGCAAGCTCCCTGGTCAAACGCCAGAGGCTGTCCTCCAGGTCACCCGACCCTGAAACACCTATCGGAGTGCCTCCATTGTCCTTCTGAGGTAAAAAGCGAAAGTGGCAGGATTCGATGGCGCGGCGGCACTCCTTATTGGTCTCCATCACGCCGCGCGGCCTCACGTCCACATGCCACGAGGACGCGTCCGGTAACCAGGACGTGCCGGAGAGCGACAACACGTGAGGACCGGGATATCCGAGCCGTGCGAGAAGATCATGAAAATGGAGGAAGTACCAGCGTCCGACACTAAGGTAGCGAAAGGTGAGGAGCCGTCGGTTTCGCGCGGGTAATGGCTCAGCAGGCGCCGCTTCATCGGCCTTTTTCCCCTCGTCACTGTACAAGAAGCCAAAAAGGCTCCCCGTCGGTGCCGTTGGGAGGACCCCGGCGAGGTCGGCGGGAACGCGTTGGAGGCGATCTTCGCTCCGGATTTTACTGGCGATGGCGGGGGGCGCATTGTACCACTCGTCGAAGGTAATACGTACGAGGCGTTCCAGCACCGAGACGGCTATGGCGAATTCCAGGCGGAGAACGAACGTGTTCATCTCATCGGGCCGCGCTGGAGGAGTCTGCGAGCGCGTCCTGGGGATCGCTGCTGTTTTTTCCCGGGTGGCTATCCTCTGTTGCAGCGCTTTGAGCGTGTCCTCAATGTCAGGAACGTAGGTGCGTATCCATGACTCGCACACCGCAAGCGTTCGTTCGTCGACCGCGCTGCCACTGCGTGCGAGGATGGCATCGGCGATGCGATGCAGCTGCGCCACCGAAGGAGACATGCTTGCTTTGAAGGGTGGCATGATATTATCGTCATGGAACCGGTCAAAATCGTCCAGCAGGGTCCGCACGGCTTGTTCTTGTTGGGACGAGGCCGGAGGATTCTCCGTGATGCCAAGCAGCCGCCGCGCAAGGTCTGAAAAGAGACGGAAGGCAGTAAAATAGCGCTGGCCAACCCATGTTTTCAAGGTTTCAGATGCGCGCAGCATATCGCAAATGTAGAGCGCAACCTCCCTTGCACGTCCCTCACTGGTGATCCAGCGCCGCGCATGGTCAGAAAGCGTATTCTCCCGGACTAAAAACTCGCCGGTGATCCGGTCTATCGTGCTTAAAGCGCCTCCGGTTGAGTCGATGAGGCTTTGGCTCATGGCATATTCGTTATCGAACCATTGCTGGATCATCTCCGCTTCATCGAATACGACCAGGTCCGACTCGTGATAGATCAATTCTCCCAGGTGGATGTGTCTCGGCTCTATAAACGAGGGAAGGCGCGATTTTGCCATGGCTCCTGGGGTCGTGATCCAGATCGGGGCATGTGGCATGTCTCGGTACATCTGATGCACAGGGCAGACCGCGTGCAGCGGACAGACAAGGCGTTTGCGATAATCGTCGAGGTCAGTTTCCTTCTCATACAAGCGCTCACATGGTTCATCGCCGGGGCGCAGCGGGCCTTCTTGGAGTTCGTTCGCAGCTACCATCCCTTGAAGGGCGCAGCGCGTGTCTAACCAACGCAGGCTCCAGCTCTCTTCGGTGAGGGTATCAGAACGATGCACCCGCGAGATGTGCAGATAGCGTGTCGAGCGCCCGAGGAGAGGAACGGCGAGCGGTTGCTCCCCCTTCTTGACGAGGAGACGGTTCAATGAGTCAGCGAGGTTGATGGCTGTCATGACATCACTTACCACAATGGTGGTCCGCCAATGGCCATACAGCGCGCCGTACACAGCGATGAGCTTGGTCATGGTCGATTTGCCGGCGCCGACCATCCCAGGAAGATGAACGTGTCCACAGAGATCCAGCGGATCGGTATTCGCCGGGCTCAATTGGCCATCTGCCCGGAAGAGACGATAGTGGATTACATCCTTCACTAGCGTTGCCCACCGCGTCCGGGGGGTAATATCCGCCTGCTCTTCGCGGTCATCCAGCTCCTTTGCCATGCGAAGCAGATCGGCATACGCGATGGAAACTCGCTTCTTTTGCTGTGGCTCCCCACTGAAGAGCGCCGGAGAGACGTTGGAGGAGGTAGCCGTTTTGATGGCGGCCTCGTCAAGTACGGCAGCAATGACACGCGGACGCGGATACTGTGCCTTAAAGTAGACTGTTCCAGACGGGGCAGTCTTGGTGTCGCGTAACCGGTACGGCATGATTTCTCGAGAGAGACATCGTTTATAGGTGGCGAAGCGTCCGGTGACATGCTTCGGCCCATTCGGTTCCCGGGTGACGGGAAGGGCCAGGTCGTTGGGATCGATCCGATAGCAGCGCCACTCGGGCAGAAGCGCTGCGTAGGTTTTAAGCGCGGCAATCCAGTCGAACTTGCCGAAGCGCAGCAACACGCAAGCGTTTGCCAAAGCTTGCTGCTGCTTTTCATTCAGATTTTTTCGTCTCCCGTCAGCGATCTCGAGGTTCGTGAGCCATACCCACACGGACTCAACCGCTTCACCAGCGTAGCCGAGTACCTCGAGCAGATACAAGCCCAGCTCCACTTTGAGGAGCAAGACCGGTAACGAGGGATCACTTAACTCATCATTGGTGTCGGCTTCTACAAGCTTCTCCTTGAGCGTTTCGTACCATTCTCGTGTTTCAAACATAGCGTCCTCTTCACGGCTGTTTCGTCAGCGCCCCGCTGGCTGCGGCTTGAGTTCCCGCAGCTTCTCCTGGATCCGCTCCTGAAAGCGCTTCTGACCAACGATTTGTATTCCCAGGGACAATGCCCTCTTTCCCTTTGGCGCGGCCCGTTTGAATTGCTCGATATAGGTTCGATTCCAGTCGAGGCGATACTGGGGAACAACATAGAACCCATGCGTCCATTTGAGTGGGCCCAGATCGAAAATATCGGCGCTGTCCTCATGCACATGGAGCTTGCGGTAAAGCTCGGTGGGATCGGCGTAATCTTTCACATCCACTGCCCAGACCGTACCATCTACAAAGCGGAGTTGGAGGTCGTAGCGGTCGACTCCAGGCCAGAGAATCACAGTAACAAGCAGTGCGGGATGTGCCTGACGCAGCCTCTCGGCGTACTTGTACAACTGAATTTCGGGAATGCCAGGAATACAGACACGCCGGTGGAGCCCCCACTTAAGGCGAATGAGGCCGTGCCTTTCAACGAGTGCCTTTCTGTCTCGATAATCCGGACACAGCTTCCCGCAGACAGAGTGGCGGGCGCATCGCGGGATCCGTCCATTTTCTCCCCAATTCAGGATACCGCCGCAATAGGGGCAGAGCCAGTAGCGTCCCTTATGCCTGGCGTAGCGCTCAAACCGCTCTGGAGCTTCGTAAAAGCTATTAATGAGCTTCACCGGGATCTGTGGGAAGTTGCCGAGTGCCTGCTGCAGCTCAAAGAGGGTTGTCACCGGGTGCTCTATGAGAAAGCGCCGGATGGTAGTATAGATAGGGGACAATGTCTGCGGGTCTCTCCGACAAATCTCCTGCACATCTTTGATGGCGGACTGATCAATGTCGGCCTGAAATTCTTGCAAGGACTGCCCCACACGGAGTTGTACGCCTCTCCTTTCCAAAAACTCCTCAACCCAATGATCGTCTGGGGTGCTTTCATACAGAATGCTCCAGGTTGGCCGAATCTCCTCTTGTTTGACAAAGCTCGGGAGCGGTCCAGGCCACCAGCTACCGATGGGCTTTTCCAGATCATCCAGCACGTCATGGAACGTCGGGGGAAGCATCTTTCCCGCGCTCAGTTGCAATGCTGCCAGCTTGTTGAGCGCCTGCTGAAATAGGGGAGAAGGAGAGCGAAACCCTTTTTGCGCACCCTCTACTGCCCCGGCCACCAGGTAGAGAAAAACCTCATCTGCATCCATAAAAAGCACTCCTTCCCTCTGAAAGAGAACGCCGACATCCTTGTTGCCGAAGGGAACTCAGTGACCGTATTCTACAATGCTTTGCTAAGCATGTCAAGCAAATTTGATAGAATGAGCATATTCTTTGCAATGCTTGCAATGGATAGCACGTATGAGGCATAATACAGAGAGAGCACATGTAAATCGGGAGCAAAAGAAGGAGATCAAGAGATGTCTGAGGCGGCAACGACGCTTGGCGATGAGCTTCGTCGCATCCGTGAACTGCATAAACTCACGTTGCGGGCTGTGGAGAACCTGACCGGTATCTCCAATGCGTACCTGTCTCAGTTAGAGACGGGGAAAGTGGAAAAACCATCGCCCAACTACCTCTACAAACTTGCAGAGGTCTACAATGTTCCCTATGACCTTCTGATGGAAAAGGCAGGGTACCTTGTGCGACAACAGCAAGACGCGTCGAAAAAGCGGAGCCTCGCTGGGGCGGCTTTGGCGACAATTGAAGATTTAACCCCGGAGGAGGAAGAAGAACTGATGAACTATCTTGCCTACCTCCGCTCGAAGGCGAAGAAACCGCGCCAGTCCTAGAAGGGACGGTGTTGTCATCGCTGTGTTGAGAAAGAACCATTATATGGCAGGAAACCCTGAGGTAAGCCGTTACGCTTCCCATCTGCTGCTTCAAGCGACCGTAGCAGATCGACTTCCAACCCCTGTGGATGACATTGTCGCTTGCGCCGACCTCATCGTCTCGCGGGATGTGAACTTGAACCAAAAGAGGAAAGAACTCTCCTTCCAATTTCCGCTCCGTTTGCGGTCGGCAGTCAGGAAAGTCGTCGGCCTCGTGGACCTGCGAGAAGACGTCATTTACCTGAGCCATCAGTTGTTGCCGCAAAGGCGAAATTTTGTGACCCTCCACGAGGTAGGTCATAAGATGTTGCCCTGGCAGCGTCAGACCTATCTGTACGTGGATGACGATATTTCGCTGGATCTGGAGATCTCCCAGCAGTTTGAGCAGGAGGCGAACCAGTTTGCAGCCGATGTCCTCTTTCAGATAGGCCGTTTTGCTGAAGATGCACGAAGTCTCCCTTTCACCATCGCGTCCCCGATCACGCTTGCCCGACGCTATGGTGCCTCTGCCCATGCCGCCATTCGGCGCTATGTTGAGCAAAGCGAGCGGGCTTGTGCTATGCTGATCGTGAGGCAACAGCCCGAAAAGCAGGCACGGGAGTGCCTGCCGTATGTGCGAGGGAAGGTACAATCAACACGATTCACGGAAAGGTTTGGGGAGGTTATCTGGAACAGGCAAATCAGCACAAGCCCTTCTTTGCTCGCATCCATTCTGTATCCGCATCGGTTTCCACAGGGTGATTTGGTCATGGAGGATGTTGATGGTCATCGTACCCACTGCACCTTTGAGGTCTTTACCAACTCATATGACACCTTTGTGCTCGTTTTTCCCTGTTGGAAAACGGCTCAGCGTCTTTGACCACTCTGGGGTGGCCCCACGTTCAAAGTGAACTTCCCCTGAATTCGTGGAGTATACCCCAAAGGTTTCCCTACTCCACGAATTCAGGGGAAGTTCATTCCTCAAACCTTGCCTTCAAGAAGAAAATCGAGTAGAGTAAGAGATGGTAGGAGTCTGTGACACCCTTTGCGAGAAGGAGGAACTGGCAGTGCTACTCAAAACACAAGCGGCTACGGAAGTGGCCCGCTTTCTGGCGCCATCCCACTGCTGAACAAATCGTGGCTTTCCATCCTTTCCCTGAGGTAGCTGAACGAGCATACGAACTGATCCAGACGGAACGTGAGGGTTCGCTCAGCGAAGAGGAACGCCAGGAACTGGGGAGCTATCTGATGATTGAATATCTGATGGAACTGGTCAAGCTTGAAGCTCACCAACAATTAAGACAGCAAGTTTAACCCCGACGGCAGAGATGGCATCGCCATTTTCGTCTCAACGGTGGTCGTATTGAAGGGATAACCTCAAGTGGGGCGTGCGACTGTCGCTCTTCTTCACCTCAATGATGCCGAACGGGTGGCCTACCGACTCGGTCTGATTGCTCTTGGTCACTATCCGGCTCGATAGAAAGCTGCGCCACTGTGGGTTGGCTTGCAGGTAGGCTGTCGTGAGTTTGCATTCCCCTTATTTATTCTATTTTTCTGCAATCATTCTCCGCGATTGTTCCCTCATTTCGAGGTTTCTGTAGGAGATGGATAATACGCAAATGTAAAAAAGCTGCCTCCGAAAAACTTTCTCGAAAGCGGCCTTTTTGACACTTCATATGCCCCGGAAACACGCTTCCAAACTGCTTTCAGGCCCCAGCGGTTGACAGCAAAACTGACAGCAAAACCGGTAGACAACAATGGATTTCCGTAGATGAGGATAGAAATTCAATCGGCCTGTAGAGCGGGTGGAAGACGGTGGTGGACAAAGAAAGATGGGGAATGCCGAAGGGGGGACTCGAACCCCCACGCCCTCGCGAGCACAACGCCCTGAACGTTGCGTGTCTACCAATTTCACCACTTCGGCCTGGTTCTGGTAATTGTCCCTGTGGACAGCTTGTATTCTACAGGAACTGTTGCGACTTGTCAAGTGGTTTGCGGCGATTTTTCTGGGAGTTTGTGAGATTTTTGCTCTGGTTCGCTTCGGTTCTGGATGGAAGATGGATGGTGAGGAAGGAGGCAAGGAAACAGGAATGCCTTGCCTCTTTCCAGATGGGCGCTTATGCCAGGATTTCGACGGTGTCACCGTCCTGGACGGGGTGGCCACGTCCGACTTGCTGGCCGTCGAAGCGGGCGGAAGACCCCCAGATGCGCGCCCCACGGCAAGTGGCGGCGAGATCTTTGTGGATTTTCTGCGCGACGTCGGCGATGGTGGCGCCGGGTGCCAGGGCCAGAGGCTCCTCCTGCACCTGCCGGTTGGTACGCAGGTAGACGCGCAGGAGGCCGGTGAGCTGCCAGATGGCCTCTTTGAGCCGGTCGAGGCTGTCGTCGTCGAGAATGGAGACGCCGATGACGGGCATGTCCGCGACGCTGGCCTGCAAGGCGGCGAGGTCGTCGGCGTCGGCTTCGTCCATTTTGGTGGCGGCAAGCAAGGCGGGACGGTCGATGCCCGCGAGGGCGACTTCGGCCTGTACGCCTTTGAGAACGTCGTAGGGGGCGCGCACGTCCTGGCAGTAGACGATGGCGTCAGCCCCGCGCAAGACGCCGAGCAGGGCGCGCCCCCCACCGCGATCTTCGCTGGCCCCTGAAATCAGACCGGGAATCTCGACCAGCTGGACGAGGACGCCGCCGATACGCGTCAGCGCCGGGACGGGCCGCAACGTGGTGAAGGCGTAGTCTCCTATTTTGATCTGCACGTGCGAGAGCGCGTGCAGCAGCGATGATTTGCCCGCGTTGGGCGCGCC
This sequence comes from Chloroflexota bacterium, assembly GCA_902810755.1. The sequence continues at coordinate 4,979 of CADDYT010000027.1, read as the reverse complement.
AACCAGGGCTACCTGCGCGACCCCCTCGCGGCGCACGGCGATACTGTCCCGGTTGAGCGCGTGCGAGCGTTTGTGCGTCTCGTCGATCTGGCTCAAGACCCACTTGCGAATATCGGCATAGGGGCCGTTGCGATATCCGGGCAACTCGTTGAGGATGGCGCGCAGTTCGCGCACACGTTCCGTTCCTTCCTTGCCGATGAGGCGGCGTTTGATCAGTTGCATCTGGACTTGATGGGGCATAGGCATACCATACTACTCCTTTTCCTGCTGGTGTTTACCGCTAAGAAGAATGAGCGGGAGGGTACGCCAGTACATACCTGCGGGAGCGCCTTGCTCATTTCGAGGCGCTCCATGCGGAGAGAGGTGCGTCCGTCCCGCTGCTTACATATGACGCGAGGGACTGTAAGCAGCGGATCAGCCGTTTTTCTGTAATTTCGTTACGCGCCAGGCGCTTTCTCGTGTATTGCCCATGATGGTTGTCTACTTTCACATTGTTGAGATCGTGTACATAACTATATCATACAGGCAGGGAAAGTGCAATCCCGATTCCGATTTTTGCCAGTGTGGCTGTGCAGCAGAATATGCCTGCAATTTGTTATAATGAGAGCAGAGTCTATCTTATCAGCATCTCAGAACTGTTCTTTATCTTCGATTGCTTTTCTGCCATGTTATAAAGACGATCAGGAACGTGTCATGCTGAGCGCAGCGGATCATTCGAGACAATCCGTCGCTCAGTCTGGCAAAATCAGATGGTGAGCAAGCGAAGCATGACATGTTCTTGATCGTGTGGCCGAAATGAAGCAAGCGTATCTGGCTGCGAGGAGTTTTATGTATGCAAGGGCAAGAAGCGGAACAATCGGCTCCGGTGCGGGCCGCGATTGATATTGGTAGCAATACCGTGCATATTGTGGTGGCGCATTGCATGGCGGATAACCTGGACATTCTGGCCGATGAGGTCGATATGACGCGCATTGGCGAAAGCGTGAATGCGACGGGGGAGATTTCACAGCAGAAGCAGGATGAGACAATTGCGGTATTGTGTAAGTATAAGACGCTGGCGGAGCAGCATCACGCCGTGCAGGTACTGGTGGTGGCGACGGAGGCTATTCGCAAGGCGAAGAATAAGGATGAGTTTCTCGCAGCGGTGGAGCGTGAAACGGGCCTGCACGTGCAACTGATAAGCGGCGATGTAGAGGCTGTGCTGACCTTCTATGGCGCGACCTACGAACTTTACCGGGAAGCGCAGGCACCATCGAAGGTGGGGGTGATGGATCTGGGCGGCGGCAGCACCGAATTGATTATTGCCAGGGATAGACACATGACATGGCGCACCTCGATTCCCATCGGTTCCGGCTGGCTGCACGACCATTATCTTTCGGCCAACCCGCCCACGCACGATGATCTGGCCGACGCGCAACAGTTCTTGCGCACATACCTGAAGCGGCTGAATCTCAAACGCATGCCCTCGGTCCTGGTCTCCACGGGCGGCACGGCCAATTCACTGCTGCTGCTGGCGCGCAAAGCGTTCCGGTTGCCGGAGCAGGAATACCAGTTAACGTATGATGATGTGTTACGCGCCGAGGGCGTGATGAGCGCGCTGACAGCGGAGGAGGTTGCGCATCGCTATGACCAGCCGCTCGGTCGGGCGCGCATTCTGCTGGCGGGAACGTTGATTATTGCGGCGATGATGGAGCAGTTTCATCTGAAGTCGATACGGGTCAGCTCGCATGGCATTCGCGAGGGCCTGCTGCTGGCGCGGGCGCGCTATGGCGAGGGCTGGCTGCAGCAGGTAGAGGAGATCAGCAAGCAGACAGGCAATCAGGGCAAAAGCAAGCAGCAGGAGGGCGAGCCGGGCGAGGCGTTTGAGCATTCCGGCAAACGTATCCTGAAGGATCGTGTGGAGAAATTTCTCGACGAGTGCGATAAGGTGCTGCACAACGAGGGCGAGGATATCGAGCCGGTGCATAAGCTGCGTGTCGCTTCACGCCGCCTGCGCGCCGCTCTGGACGCCTACCAGTCCTGTTGCGAGCCAAAGCTGTTTAAGAAGGTCTACAAACGGGTCAAGGATGGGGCCGATAAGGCGGGGGCTGTGCGCGATACGGATGTGATGTTACAGGGGCTGCACGCGCAGCTTGAGAAGGGGCCAGAGGACCAGGTAGCAGGTGTTCACTGGCTGATCGATCATCTCAAACTGTACAGGGAGCAACAGCAGCAGGCGCTGGATGATTTCCTGCAATCGCTGGATGGCGATGCGCTACAACATGATGTTGAGGCGTCTATAACGAAGGGAGCGGCAACCAATGGCTAAGGCGAGAGTAGTGACGGGGCTGGATTGCCAGGAGACGACGGGGGCCAATGCGCGCATCATCGCCATGATTCGGCTGGAAGAGATGTATCGCCAGGCAAAGTACGCCGACCATCCCTATGATGTGCAGGGATTGCACAATCTACGCATCGCCGCCAAGCGCGTGCGCTATACCCTGGAGGTGTTCGAGGAGGCATTGCCTGCCGCCTGCAAGCCGATCGTCGATGAATTAGAGCAGCTTCAGGACGAACTGGGCGCTGTTCACGATAGCGATGTGATGATTGCGCTGCTGCGGCTCTGTCTTGCCAGCCAGGATAGCGGCATGGCCTACGAGCAGGCGCTGGCACAGGTGAGCAAGCAACATGCAAAGGGGAAGCTGATGGTGCCGCCGGAACTGGTGGCGAAGCTGGTAGAGTCTTCGACGCTACCCACCGATGAGGAACGCCACGCGCTGGAACAACTGTTGCAGCGACGCATCCAGCGCCGGGAAGAGGAGTACGCTGCGTTCCAGCAGCACTGGCAGCAACTGGCGGAGCACGATTTCCGGCGTCAGGTCCTGGAGGTGCTGGATAGCTGAGTGTGAAGCGAACATGGTATAATGCCAGGCGAGGAGAATATTCTCTAGACCCGAAGGTGTGGTGTGCGAGACCATTTTGTGTATTTGCCTCCTATCTCTCAGGAAATGTATTACGGGTAGATTGATAAAGGCGGCGAAGAGATGAAAAAACTGTTTTCCGATGAAGAACTGGACTGGCAACAACAGCCGCAACCGACGGCTGAAGAACTGCGTCTGAGCGGCGGCCTGCTGGTTGAGGATTGGCCGCACGCGCGCCAGGTGATGCGTCTCTCCACGCTGCTCTTTGAGGCCACGCAGCCGCTGCACGAACTGGACGAACGGGCCTTGCATCTGCTGAAGCGCGCCGCGTTTTTACACAATACCGGCATGATGATCGAGTCGCGCCGCCACCACAAACACTCTTTCCGACTGATTAAGGACGCGGCGCTGCCCGATGTGTCGAGCGAAGAGCGGTACGAAATTGCCTGCATTGCCCGCTATCATCGCCGCGCTATGCCCAGCCTTTCGCACGAAGAGTTCGCGGCCCTCAAGCGACCGGCGCGCAGGCGCGTCTCCGCGCTTGCCGCGCTGCTGCGCATTGCCGACGCGCTGGACTACAGCCACGATGGGCGCGTCCTCTCGCTGGCCGCTGCTCCCGAACTTTGCACTGCCGACTCCTGGGCCATTGCTCTCACCATTCGCCCCCTGTCCGACCTCGATGTCGAACTCGATAAGGCGTATGAAAAGGCCGACCTCTTTGAAAAGACCTTCAAGCGCAAACTCAACCTGCTGATTCGGGAGTGAGAGCATATTCCTGACCGCAGGCTAGCGGCAAGAGAAGATCCCGGAGACGTTCGGGGAGCTTAGTCCTCAAGCGGGTTATCGGGCGGCAGGTCCGGGGTGAACTCGTGTAGCACGATGGCGGCGCCGCAGGCTTCTTCCGGGTGAATCCAGAGGACTGGATGCTCGTTGCCCGTGTTGTCCGTGTACGTGTACGTCACGCCGCGTTCATCCAGGTAGCGGCGCGAGGCGGCCAGGTTCTCTACAGCCAGCGTGACGCGACAGAGGCTTTCGCCGAAGCTGCGCAGGTAGTCGGAGAGCGCGCCCGGCTGCGGCAGGTGCGCCTCGCTCCCGGCGGTATCGATGGCCTCTGGCAGGGGCGCGGCCAGCTCAAAGCTCTGCCCGCTGGGCTGCAAGGGGAACGAGACCAGCAGCGCGTCCCAGGCATCGGCCTCGCCGGTGAACGGCTCCGATTGTGGCAGGCCGTAGATATGCTGGAAGCGTCGCGCCGCCTCGCCCAGGTTTTCGACGGCGATGGTGGCGCTCAGCACTTTGCTCGCGCCCAGCGGGTGCTGTGGCGGGGTTGTCCAGCCCGCGAGCCGATACCGCCGCTCCTCGCCCGTGCTATCGTGCTGGATGAGGAAGGGATAATGCTGCGTCAGGTCGGGCCGCTCCACGTCACTGCGCGACCAGGCGCGAAACTGTCCATTGGCCGCGTTCAACCGTCCCGGCGTGGGGCCAATGACTGCGACGCCTCGTTCTCTCATCGCGGCAGTGTCGGCCTCGATATCGTTGGAGGAGAGGACGAAATTCAGGTAGCCGTTGCCCCGCGCCAGCCTGTCCAGTATGCTCTGTTGCGCCTCCTCCGCTTTGCGGACGGCGATCAGCTCAATATACGTATCGCCGATGACAATGATGCGGTTTTCCGTGCCGCCCGCCGGGTGGATGCCGCCCCCGCTGACCGCCAGCCCCAGCCTGTCGGTAAAAATCCTGGCTGCCTCCGCCAGATTATTTACTCCAATGATGATGTGGTCAATGCCTGTCAGCATGGTATATTCCTCTCTTTGCAGGTGATCTTCAAAATATGTTTCCAATGGATGATACCACAGGAACATATCATTGGAAACCGATCAGGACGGGTCATGCTGAGTGAAGCGAAGCATCTCTGGCAGCCAGGACAACCCGTGCGCCTAAGATGCTTCGCTTCACTCAGCATGACCCGTCCTGATCGGTTTCTCATAGCATCTACCGGGAAAAGAAAACGGCGCTGGCAGTCAAGCCGCCAGCGCCGTTTTCTTTTTTGCGGTTGTGTTAGCGCGTGCGGGCCAGTTCGCGTTC
>CADDYT010000026.1 GCA_902810755.1 Chloroflexota bacterium | reverse complement strand
AGATAGATGTTAGCCAGGATCGGTGAGACGATGCCGCCTTGCGGCGTGCCTGCCAGGCTGTCTTTCCTTGACTCATCTAAGTCTTGGTAGCCAGCGTTCAGAAATTTCCAGATGAGGTTGAGAAACCCTTCCTGATCTCAGTACCTCCCTACGGTTGCTAGGGTCGCCTAGCCACCGTCCCATCTTTTTCGGCCCGATGCACCCTCCGGTACAGCCTACAGATAGGCGATGGAGTACCTTCTCCCCCCCTTCCCCGTGTCTCACCCGTTACGGTGAGCTTTTGGGTACTATGGGTGTTCTGTCACCATGAGGCTCTCGCCTTTTAGGTGATCCCCTGGTTACGTACTCTCCCTCGTCTCCACTTAGGTCCCCTTTTCGCCGGTACCCCTCTCACTGAGGGTTGCTGTGGTGAGATACTTTCCACTACACTGACATCGTTTGTAGTAGATCACCACACAGGCTCAATAGTACCATGAATGCCTGAGTCCCTCGCAAGACCGCTCGGCTGGGGTTCAACCAGTTTAGGTTTAACCGTATGGAGATTAGCTGACAGACCTGGGCATAGGTACTTAGCCCATCCTGCCTTGCTTGCGCCATGCTATTGTCCCCTGCTACCTTTCGGTGCAAGGTGAGGCGCTGCTTTACACTCAAGTGTCCTCTTCGGAAAATGAAAAGGAGACAGTTTCCAACGAAACTGCCTCCCTTACACCATGGGCAATACAGGATTCGAACCTGTGACCTCTACCATGTCAAGGTAGCGCTCTAACCAACTGAGCTAATTGCCCGTATCCAAAGAGTAAGTATCAGAGTGACCGCACTTCGCGGCTCGGAAAGGTACGCATCTCAGGGCGCACATGTCAACGACGCGCTCTAGCCACCTGAGCTAATTGCCCTTGAACGCTGACAATGATAGCACCTCTTCCAGCCTTTGTCAAGCACTTTTCTTCGCAATTCCGGAGCCAACCGGCGTAATCCTTTTTGTAACGATGACCGTATTGTGCTGTGAGGTATCCTGCCGGGGCGCGGCCAGAAATATCGGGTTGTCGATCTGCTCTTGTCGATTGGGGCTGCATTTTTCTGGATTTTTGTCGATAATGGAGAATACATCACGATATTCGTGAGCTTTTACCCTTGTAAATCTGGTGAAATCGTGATATGCTCTTACGGGGTTAAAGAACGTCGCTGCCTACAACCCGGTTTGCCTTGCTTGCGCTGATGCTACGTAGAGAGAAGTGAGTCCGTAGCAGAACTGAACATCGTTCGAGTTTGATGGGAATACTCGAACGCCGTCCTTTCTAAGAGAGATAGAAAGGCTATTTCTATGTTTTTTTCAAGGCCAACTGTTTGCTTCAGTAAGCTCAAAAGTAGTCGTACTTACTCGAACTGGTTGCCTGCTCTGTCGGGCGTGGCGCTGCTCTTCCTCTTCGCCTGCCTTGTGTTACTGGATGTCCCCCCTGTCCATGCTCAGCCTGTGCTGAATCATACCGCGCCAACGGTGGATGTGAGCTGTAGTCAGGCGTTTTATTCGCCTGATGGCAACCCGTATTCCCTCTGCCCCGGCCCCTATCCTGCCGGGGGCAATTGCATCTGGTGGGCGTGGGAGCAGTGGCATCTGCTGGGTTATAACTTGCCGCCCAACTGGGGCAATGCCGCCGACTGGATTGTGGATGCCGAGCGCGCCGGTCTGCCTGTCGGCACAACGCCGCGCGTTGGCTCGCTGGCCATCTTCCCCCGCGCCGATGGCGTCTGGGCCTTTGGTCCGGCTGGCCACGCCGCCTTTGTCACCTATGTCAGTCCTGGCGGCAATACATTCAATGTTACCTATCAAAACTATGGCGATCCGAAGCCCATGTATATCGGCATCGGTTACAATGTCTCCATCATCAACGAGCCGCAATACCAGGCAGGGGAACTGCGTTTCATCTATTTCCCCAGGGTGATTGATAGTACACTCTTCTCGCGGCTCCCCGGCGTCGATGGCAATGGCCTTGCCGAACTGCCCCTGGCCAACAGCCAGATGGCGAGCGGTTCCGGTACCGCCGATCCTACGAGCAACAGCTTTACCAGCAACCAGATTGCCCTCGGCCTGCCGCCTTCCGAGGATCAGGAGTTCAACGCGGATTTCACCGGAACCGGCCTGAGCGACCTGCTGTTGTATAACCGCCAGCAGGGCCGTCTGGATATTCTGCGGCTTTCAAACGATGTACCGATTGCGCCGATGCGCGCCACTCGTTTCGTCAATGGAGAACTGGAAGGAAATCTGAGGCCGAGTAATTTGCCGCAGATGGTACCCCTGCATGACGCTACAACACCTGTCAACGGCTGGGGGTCAACGCTGGATATTCATGTAGGTGACTTTACCGGCTCCGGTCAGTCCGATATTTTACTCTATGATCGTGTCACCGGCACCCTGCAAATTATCAGCCTGACGCCGCAGCTGACCATTAAACAGCATGTGATTCTCCCCGGCTGGGGGCCAGACTGGGAAGTATATGTTGGTCGCTTTGATGGCAAGCGCAGTGATATTTTCATGTTCAATCGCAACCTCAATGTGCCGGTGCCCGTAATACCGCCCTCGTCGAATTCGTCATCCGGCACGCCAACGACCAGCCCATCACCTTCACCGAGGGTCCAACCTTCGCCGTCACCGACCTGCCCTGTGACGTCAACGCCCACCGGTACCCCTGCGACGGCCACAGCGACATCGACCCCAACCGGAACACCGACCTGTACGCCCACCGGAACGCCGACCGTCACACCGACGCCGACCTGTACACCCACCGGAACACCCACCGCAACGCCAACCTCGACCGCCACGCCGACGCCGACCTGTACGCCCACCGGAACACCTACCGGTACCCCGACAGGAACGCCCACCGGCACTCCAACGGTGACTCCAAGCCCGACCGGTACCCCGACGGGAACGCCGACGGCGACGCCGAGTCCAACGGGAACGCCCACCGGCACCCCGACGGCGACGCCAACACCAACTTCGAGCCCGACGCCGACGCCAACGCCGACTTCCACAGCAACGGCAACCCCTGATCCAACGCCAACGCCGACACCGGGACAAACGCCGACACCGACACCTGACCCGACGCCGACTTCCACACCCACTAAGACGGCGACGCCCGACCCGACGGCAACGGCGAGTCCGAGCCCGAGCGCGACGGCAGGCAAAACGGCCACGCCGACTGCCACTTCGACCGGGACGCCAACCAGTGGTACTGCCAGTCCGACCACGACGAAAACATTCCAGGGCGATGGCATTATCAGTCTGCCGCTTTCCACGCAAACGGACGCCAGTACCCCGCTTGATGCTGATCTCAGCGCCAGCCTGCCCGGTATGAGTACGCAGGGACTGACACCCAATGTCATGGTCATCAGCCTCAACAGCAACTTCAGCGTCACGCGCCAGCAGGATTACACGCTTATGGATAATGCGTGGGAAGTCTATGTCGGGCGTTTTGTGAGCGCCAATCAGGATGCTCTCTTCCTCTATGACCGCATCCTCGGTGAGGCGCGTATGATCGGTTTCAATAGCAGTTTGCAGGTCAAGCACTATCAGAAGGTGCATAACCTGAGCGGCAACTGGGAGGTCTATAGCGGCGACTTCAATGGCTCTGGCCACGCGCAGGTGTTGCTCTACGACCCCAGTAGCGGCGATGCGCAGTTTCTGCTCTTTAAGCAGTCAGACCTCTCGCTGACCGGCCAGCAGAGCTACAGTGGCTGGCAAACCAACCAGGTTCTCTATGTAGGTCATTTCGGGCTGCCCACGCTGAGCGTAATGCTTTATGATCCGCAGGCGGGCGGTGCTACCTTCATCGCCTTTGATAGCGCGCTGACAATCATTCATCAGTATAGCGCGCAGAACTGGAATAATCACTGGCAGATTCTGGTCGGCTCGTTTGTCGATCGCTCGCGCTGCCTGGCCGCGAAAAACTGCGCGACGGGCGATGATATTCTGGTGCTGGATCGCAAGACGGGCCAGATTCAGCAGTATCTTTTCTCCTTCGGTCGCCAGTTCCAGGTCTTTGATAATCGCGTGCAGGCGTTTGTGCGTGAAGGGCTGGCTCCTGCCGCGAACAGCCATCTGAATATGGTCGATACCACGAGCTTCAGCCTGCTGGAAACGCTCACTACCACCATTCACGGGGAGGAACTTTACTGATTGCCGGGGAAAGCAGGCAGAAGTGATACAATAGTTGCAGGTGAAAGAGCGTTTTCAGCAGGCTTTCTGGCTGCGGAAAGCCTGCTATCGCTCGCCTGGACAGCTAAAGTGGGAGAGCTGCTGTGAATCAGGAAGATATTGCGACCCGGATTGGCCGGGGAGAGCTGGTGGAGAGCGAGCCATTCATTCAGCATGTGCAAATTGGCGATGGCTATGATGTCGTTGTTGAGTGGGGTGGGCTGGGGCGGCTGGCGCGCTACCTGAAGCCATTGCAACTGCCGCCGCGCCTCTTTATCATCACCGATACCAACCTGCAGCGGCTCTACGCGCCTTCTCTGCTGTCCGGTCTTGCAGAGGCGGGTTACGAACCACATCTTTACGCCGTTGCGCCGGGCGAGGCCAGTAAATCGCTGGAACAGCTCAGCGCCATCTACGACTGGCTGGTCGAACAGCGAGCCGAGCGCCGCGAGGCTATTGTGGCGCTCGGCGGCGGCGTGGTCGGCGACCTTGCCGGGTTTGCCGCCGCAACCTATCTGCGCGGCATGCCGCTGGTGCAGGTTCCCACCTCGCTACTGGCACAGGTCGACTCCGCTATCGGCGGCAAGACAGGCATCAATCATCCCGGAGGCAAAAATTTGATTGGGGCCTTCTACCACCCGCAGCTCGTTCTGGCCGACCCGGCTACCTTGCTGACCTTGCCGGAGCGCGAGCGGACAGAGGGGTGGGCAGAAGTGGTAAAGTATGGTATCATACTCGATGCCGGGTTATTCGCCCGGCTTGAGGCGCACGCCGCCCTTTTGCGAGACTTCCGGCCTCCTCCTGCCGCGCTCCTCTGCCAGCTCATCGCTCGCTCCATTGCGTTGAAAGTAGCGGTGATCGAGCAGGATGAACGCGAACAGGGGCTGCGAGCCATCTTAAACTACGGTCATACCGTTGGCCATGCGCTGGAAAACGTTGCCGGCTATGGTACCTGGTTGCATGGCGAAGCAGTCTCGCTGGGCATGGTCGCGGCAGCCGCGCTCGCTCAGCAGGCAGGCATATTCGCACCGGACGGGGCGCAGCGGCAGAATCGCCTGCTGGCCGCGCTGGGACTGCCCACTTCCTGTGCGGGCGTGGCTCCGGTCGAGGCTATCCTGGCCGCTATACAACTGGATAAGAAGATAGCTGCGAAGCGCGTGCGCTGGATTTTGCCGCAACGTATCGGTCAGGTGACGACCTCAGCCCTGCCCGACGAACTGGTGCAACGTGTGCTGACAACGCTCTTTGCAGGGGAATCATCCGCCGAGAGATAGCGCGCTCCGATTGCTTCAGGGTATGAAGAGATAAAGAGGGATTTAAGAAGGACATATCGATGAATCAAGAGACAATGCACGCGCTCCGCTCGTGGATGAGGGAGCAAGGTCTGGATGCTTTTCTGGTCACACAGCCGCAGAATCGTTCCTATCTGAGCGGCTGGCTCAACGACGATGTTGAGGGCGCCGGTTCCTTATTGATAGGGCCGCAGGAGCAGATTTTGCTTACGAATCCGCTCTATGCCGAGGTGGCGGCGAAAGAGGCGCAGGGCTGGCAGGTGATTGTGCCGCCCGCGCGTGAATACGCTGAAACCATCGCGAAGCTGGCCAGAGAGCTTGGCTGGCAAAAAATTGGCATCGAAGCCTCTGTGATGACCGTTGCCGAATATGAGAAGTTGCGCAGCGCCGGAGAGGGCGTTTTCACTCTGCAACCGATTGAAGAGAACAAGGTGATGCGGTTGCGCGAAGTGAAGCAGCCGGAGGAGATCGAACTGCTCAAGCGCGCCATCGCCATCACCGACCAGACCTTCGCTCACCTCTGTGAGTGGATTCAGCCCGGCATGACGGAGAAAGAAGTGGCCTTTGAGATTTCTCGCTACATGCTCTCTCAGGGCGCGGATGATGTCGCTTTCCCCTCCATTGTCGCCTCCGGCCCGCACGGCTCGATGCCGCATGCCCATCCGAGCGACCGGCGTATCCAGCGCGGCGAACTCATCACCATCGATATGGGCGCGCGCTACAAAGGCTATTGCGCCGATATGACGCGCACCATTTGCCTGGGCGAGCCAGCCGAGCCGCGCATGCAGGAACTGTATGATACGGTTCTCAAGGCGATGAGAACCTGCGAAGCCGGGCTGCAGGCCGGGATTTCCGGCAAAGAGGCCGATGCGCTGGCGCGCGATGTCTTAGAGGCCGCGAATCTGGGAGAATATTATATTCACAGCACAGGACACGGCGTTGGCCTGCAAGTTCACGAAGGCCCCGGACTCTCGATGCGCGCCCCTGAAGATGTCGGCCTGCCCTCAGGCAGCGTGGTCACGGTCGAGCCAGGCGTTTATATCCCCGGTTGGAGCGGCCTGCGCATCGAGGATTGCGTGCTGGTGAAAGAAGGCGGCCACGAGGTGCTGACACAGTCGCCAACCGAACTGGTCATCCAACGCTAAGCGGGGATATGCAGAGATAAGGAGTTTGACCCATGATATCTACCGGCGACCTGAAAAAGGGTCTGACCATTGAATTTGAGGGCCAGTTGTGCAACATTCTCGACTGGCAACATGTGAAGATCGGGCGTGGCGGCGCCATTGTGCGCATGAAGCTGCGCAATATCCGTTCGGGGGCTATCTTTGATCGCACCTGCGACGCGGGCGATAAGTTCAAGCGTGTCTACCTGGACCGCAGCACGGCCACCTACCAGTACCAGGATGGCGACCAGTACCATTTTATGGATACCAGCACCTTTGACGATATCGTCCTTACCGAAGAGCAGCTCGGCGAAGCTAAAAACTACCTGATAGATGACCTGGAACTTGACATCATGCTCTATGAGGGTGAACCGATCTCCGTCGACCTGCCCGAAAAAGTTGTGCTGACCGTCACCTATACCGAACCGGGTTTCAAGGGTGACACCGCGACCGGCGGCACCAAACCGGCTACCACCGAGACCGGCCTCGTCGTCCAGGTGCCGCTCTTCATCAGCACCGGCGATCGCATCCGCGTTAACACCGCCACCGGTCAATACGTAGAGCGTGTCTAATCGATCTATCTCGTCGTAAGTTGTATGATGGGCATGAGAGCATGCCTGGAGGTTTCGTAGAATGGATGGTAATCGTCGTTCTTCCTACAATGGCGACTCGCATACCCGGCCTGACCAGGAGGTCAACGTGGGCGGCAGTATCGATATCGAGCAACTGCGCGATCTTGTGCGCCTGCTTGATCGCAGCGAGGTATCCGAACTGGAAATCAAGCAGGCGGATGGAGGTACGCGCCTGGTATTGCGCAAGGCGAAAGCGCCCGAAGGGAGCAGCGTCCCGCTCGCCGCTCCGACTCCTGTTATCATGCCGGAGGAGCCGCCAGCCGGGCCAAAGGAAACCAGGCATACGGTAGTGGCGCCGCTGGTCGGCATCTTTCATACCTGGGCCAGACCCGAAGGCAAGGCGCTGGTTTCTCCCGGCGACACCGTCAGAGTAGGCCAGCGGGTGGGAACCATCCAGTCGCTCAATGTCCTCAACGAGGTCGAATCGGGCATTGCCGGTCGCGTCAGCGAGATTCTGGTGCATGATGGCCAGCCCGTGGAGTATGGCCAACCGCTGATGACGATTGAGAGCGTGGAGGAGGAATAATGTTTGCGTACCAGGCGCCGCCGGTGTTAAGCGTCTCTGTCCTTGCGCGCTATTTGAAAGAATTGTTGGAGACAGATGACCTCCTGCACAATGTCTGGGTGCAGGGCGAAATCTCCGGCTGCCGCACCTATGCCTCCGGCCACTGTTATTTCACTTTGAAGGATGCAGAGGCACAACTGCCCTGCGTTTTTTTTAAGCACGCCCGCCAGCGTTCTGCCGCGCCACAACTGCGCGATGGCATGGCCATTGCCGCCAACGGCTCTATCTCCCTCTACGAACGCGACGGTAAATTGCAACTCTATGTCGAAAGCGTTGAGCTGATCGGCGAAGGCGCGCTCTTCCTGCGCTTCGAGCAGTTGAAGGCTCGCCTCTCCGCCGAAGGTCTTTTCGAACCTGAGCGCAAGCGTCCCATTCCCGAACAGCCAGCAGTAGTTGGCCTTGTCACTTCCCCCGATGGCGCGGCCCTGCGCGATATGCTGCGTGTCCTGCGCACCCGTTACCCGCTCGTGCAGGTGATCCTCTCCCCTACACTGGTGCAGGGAAGTGAGGCCCCTGCCGCCATCGCTGCCGCCATTGACCGCCTGAATGAACATGGCGAGGCCGATGTAATTATCGTGGCACGCGGTGGTGGCTCGATTGAAGAACTCTGGGCCTTTAATGAAGAGGTCGTGGCGCGGGCCATTGCCCGTTCCCGCATCCCCGTCATCAGCGGCGTCGGCCACGAAACCGATTTTACCATTGCCGACTTCGTGGCTGATTATCGCGCCTCTACGCCCACTGCGGCGGCGACAAAGGCCGTTCCCGATATCGCCAACTTGCAGGCCGAGCTGGACGAAAAGCGGCAGATTCTCACCGCTATTCTGGATGAGAAGCTGGAGCGGCTGAAAGAGCGGCTTGAACGCGCTGTCTACGATCTGCAGCGCGCCAGCCCGAAGAGCGTTCTCAACCAGCGCCGCCAGCAGCTTGATGACCTGACCGAGATGTTGCAAACGCGCATAAGCCACCTGCTTTCCCTGCGCTCCGAACGCCTGCGCGGTCAGGCCCTGCGCCTGCACTCGCTCAGCCCGCTGCTCACCATCGCGCGTGGCTATGCCGTTGTGCGTCGCGACTCCGACCAGACAGTGATTACCAGTACACAGCAGGTGCAGCCGGGCGAGCAATTGACCATTCAGGTGAGGGACGGCTCGATCCCGGTTGAGGTACGCCAATCCCACAACAAGGTGTCAGGGGAGTGAGGTGCATTATGGAATCATTATCCTTTGAAGAAGCCTTTGAGCAACTTGAGGCCGCCGTGTCAGCATTGCAGGACGGGCAGATGCCGCTTGAAGATGCCTTGCGCCACTATGAAAAGGGCATGAAACTTGCACAATATTGCAACGAATTGCTCCAGCAAGCCGAATTGCGCGTGCAGCAACTCAGCGTCGATGACAATGGTGTCTTGATCGTTCGCCCGTTTGAGTTATCATAGGAATACAGGTAGTTTGACAAATAGAATCGGAAATGACTCGCGGCGTGTCATGCTGAGAGAAGCGAAGCATCTGGTCGCCGTATCAGTCGATCTGGCTTGCCACAGATGCTTCGCTTCTCTCAGCATGACACTTCCGGGGTCGATTCCTGATATCAGTAGTTATTCCATTCAGAAGAAGAGGCGAGAACACGAAAAACGATGGCTGCACTTTTAGAGAATCGCATCTTGATCGCCGCATTCCTTGCCTGGGCCATCGCGCAGGTGAGCAAAACGCTGTATGAACTGATCCGCTTTCACGAACTCAAATTGAGTCGTCTTGTTTCCTCTGGCGGCATGCCCAGTTCGCATTCCGCCCTTGTCACCGGCCTGGCGACCGCGACGGGCCGTATCGTGGGGCCGGGTTCAGCCGCCTTTGCCATTTCCGTCGTGCTGGCAAGCATCGTCATGTATGATGCCGCCGGTGTCCGTCGCGCCGTCAGCATCCAGGCGCGCATCATCAATCAGATGATTGACGAGGCCTGGAAGGGCCACCCCATCGGAGAGAAGCGCCTGCGCGAACTCATCGGCCACACCCCCATCCAGGTCTTCGTTGGCGGCCTGCTCGGCATCGCCGTCGGCCTGCTCATTACGCTCTGAATACTCTGATCGCCATAACTTTACTATCTCGTCTGAAATAAGCCATGACCAGTTTCTCAAAGGCATGAGAAAAATTTCCTATCCATTAATCTTGACTTACTAGATCAACTTGGTTATCATTAGTAATGAGCAATGATGATATCGAAAAGAAAACAGAAAGCAACGGCGCGTTTTTGAAAAGACGGTGAAGAGGACGAGTAAACGTTGGGGGTGACTACAGAGAGCTGGCGGGGCTGAGAAGCCAGCGTCACCGGGCGTTGAAGATGCACCTCGGAGTTGCAGACCGAACGATCTTGTAAATCTGTAGGTTGTGCCGGGAGGCCCCGTTACAGGCTGAAGTGTATCGCACACTTATAGAGGCCGGTATTGTGAGATACCGGCGAATCAGGGTGGAATCGCGAAGATGCCATAGTTCCTCGTCCCTGTCTGGGATGAGGAATTTTTTTGGTATATCGCGGGAAAGGAAACAACTGCCAATGTCCGACGAGGAAAAGAAGGCCTTGATTGACCTGGGACCCGGTGGAGGAAGTAAGGTGGAGCGCATCAAGCTGGAAAGCGACCATCTGCGTGGGGAGATCGCTGAAGAGTTGCAGCAGGATAGCTCGCGCTTCACGGAAGACCAGGTACAGCTTATCAAGTTTCATGGCATTTACCAGCAGGAGAATCGGGATGTGCGCCAGGCGCGCAAAGCCGCGCACGAAGAGAAGGCGTACCAGTTTATGGTGCGTTCGCGCATTCCGGGCGGCGTACTGACCGCCGAGCAGTATCTTGTGGAAGACGCCCTGGCGCAACGCTACGGCAACGGCACATTGCGGGTAACGACGCGGCAGGGTATTCAGTTGCATGGGGTACTCAAGGGCGATCTGCACGCGACGATCCACGAGATCAACGAGGCGCTGCTCTCCACGCTGGCCGCCTGTGGAGATGTCAACCGCAACGTCATGGCCTGTCCGGCTCCGGCTGCCAGTCGCGCGCACGCGCAGGTGCAGGAGGTCGCGCACCGCATCGCCATGCATCTTGCTCCGCGCAGTCGCGCCTATCACGAAATCTGGGTCGATGGCGAGCAGGTGAAAACGATCAGCGCGCCTGAACCAGAGGCGGAAGAGGTGGAGCCCATCTATGGGCCAACGTACCTGCCGCGCAAATTCAAAATAGGCGTTGCCTTCCCCGACGACAACTGCATTGATGTCTACACTCAGGATATCGGCCTCGTTGCCGCTTTAGAAGTCGAGCGATTGAAAGGCTTCACCGTGCTGGTCGGCGGCGGCATGGGCATGACGCACGGCAAAGCTGAAACCTACCCGCGCCTGGCTACCCCGCTCTGCTTTGCAGACATTGACGAGGTGGTGGAGATCGTGGAAACCATTGTTACCATCCAGCGCGACTACGGTGATCGGGCGAACCGCAAACATGCCCGTATGAAATATGTGGTGCAAGAGCGCGGCATCGACTGGTTCCGGCATGAACTGGAGCAGCGGCTGGGGCGCCATGTACGGAACCCGCTGTCCCTTAGCTGGCAGGAAGCCGAAGATCATCTCGGCTGGCACAGGCAGTACGATGGTCGCTGGTATCTCGGCCTGCACATCGAGAATGGGCGCGTCAAAGACGGGGCGACGCTGCAACTGCGCAGCGGCCTGCGTCACGCCATCGAACAATTTGGCCTCGGCGTGCGCCTCACGCCGCAGCAAAACATCCTTCTGACCGATATTCCCACCGAACTGAAGGAGCCTCTAACGGCTCTGCTCGCCAGCTACGGTATTTCCACGAACCCGGATGAAGTCGGCACGCACCGCTTTGCAATGGCCTGCCCGGCTCTGCCAACCTGCGGCCTTGCCCTTGCCGAGGCCGAGCGCGTGCTGCCGGATATCGTCGAGCAGATCCAGGCAGACCTGCGCGAACTGGGGCTGGGGCATGAGCCGCTGAGTATTCGCATGACCGGTTGCCCCAACGGCTGCGCCCGGCCCTACATGGGCGATATTGGCTTCGTTGGCCGCACAAAGGGCGTCTACAACATCTACATTGGCGGCGACCGGCAGAACACGCGCCTGAACACGCTCTATGCCCCTTCGGTGCGGCTTGAACAACTGGCGGCGACGGTACGCCCCCTGCTCGTTCTGTGGAAGCAGGAACGCTACCCGCAAGAGGCTTTCGGCGATTTCTGCGCCCGTGTCGGCATGGACTACCTGCATGCTCGTATAGCGTTGCCTGCCTTGAACGGCCACGCCGCCCACAGGAAGCTCCAGCCAGATGAGGTGTACTCGTAAATGCCCAACTACTTTCCTATCATGCTCGATATACGCGGCAGGCGCGCCCTCGTCATCGGCGGCGACCAGGTAGCGGCGCAGAAAGCGGCTTCGCTTGCCGCCAGTGGAGCAGACGTGATCGTGCAGAGCCAGCAGTTTTGCCCGCAACTGCTGGCCCTTGCCGGGCAACAGCGCATCAGCCTGCGCCAGAAGGCATATGAACCCGGCGATCTGGCAGGCGCGTTTGTGGTGGTTGCCGCGACCGGCGATAGAGCGTTTGCGCAGGCTCTCTGGCAGGAAGCGCAGGCCAATAGACAATTGATAAATATCGTCGATATGCCGTCCTGTTGTTCATTCATCATACCTTCAGTTCTGCGACGGGGGCAGCTCACGATCTCCGTCTCCACGGAGGGCGCCAGCCCTGGCCTTGCCAGACGCATTCGCCAGCAACTGGAAGAGAGCTTCCCCTCGGCTTATGATGCCTACCTGCGCCTGGCAACAATCGCTCGCGCCCGTCTCCGCAGTGTCGGCGTCTCCTACGAGCAGCGTGATGCCTTCTTCGGCGCTTTCTTTGCCTCGGACGTGCTTGCCCTGCTTGTCAGGGGGGCGCAGGCACAGGCAGTCGCCAGAACGACGGAGTTGTTGCAAGCGTATGGCGTGGATGGCGCCGCCAGCGTTCTGTTAGCGGAATTTGAGGAGGAGCAGGCGCATGTCAATACTCATCGATAAGCAGAAAAGCTATAGCTACGCCGAAAATGAGACTGGCAAAGTAGTGCTGGTGGGAGCGGGACCCGGCGACCCGGAACTGATCACGCTCAAGGGTCTGCGCGCTCTGCGGAAGGCCGATGTTGTGGTCTATGATCGCCTGGTTGGTCTGGAACTGCTTGATGAGGTCCCGGCGCGCGCGCTGAAAGTGTTTGTGGGCAAAGAGGCCGGGCGCTGCTCCCTGAAACAGGAAGAGATCAACGCGCTGCTCATCAACTATGGGCGGCAGGGGAAGTTCGTGGTTCGTCTCAAGGGGGGCGACCCCTTCGTCTTCGGGCGCGGCGGTGAGGAGGTGCTTGCCCTGGCTGCCGAGGGCATTCCTTGCGAGGTGATACCAGGCATCAGTTCCGCTATGGCCGTGCCTGCCAGCGCGGGCATACCTGTCACGCAGCGCGGTCTCGCCTCTTCCGTTACCATCGTGACCGGCCACCAGCGGCAGGACGGCGATGGGCAGGAGGTGGATTGGGAACAACTGGCGAGGCCGGGCGGGACGCTGGTAATCTTGATGGGCGTGGAATCATTGCCCCGTATCTGCCAGCGCCTGCTTGCCGGTGGGCTTGCTCCTGCTACGCCTGCCGCAGTGGTGCAGCAAGGCACGCTGCCCGATCAGCGCGTGGTAACGGCTCCCCTTGCCCGGCTCGTCGACAGTGTACGTGAGGCCGGTATCAAAGCCCCTGCCGTCATCGTTATCGGCGCGGTCGCTGCGCTGGCTGATATACTCAACCCGCTTTTAAGTGGCATGACACATTCGAGATAAATCTTCCATCAGCAAGGAGATACATACTATGAAACTGCTGGTCAGTTGCATTTCGACGAAGCATTCGCTGCTTAAACAGCACTGGCAGGAGACGGGACAGCAATCACAGCTTCAATGCCCGCTCACCGTTCTGGGCAGCTATCAGAAGCCAGAGGAAGATATGGGCGGTTTGTTGTGCCTGGTTGAAGACATGGGTTGCTCGCGCACGCTACTGGATGTATCGATGGCAGCCGGTATGGTCGCTTCTGAGAACGGGGTGTTTGTCGCCTCTTTCGCCGGTATCCACGAGATAGACCCCGATCGCGGCTCCCTGCGGCAGGATGTCGTCAGTTTGCCGCTTTTCAACGCGCTGCATTCTCTGTCTCGCACGCGGCGCGGCTATCTGGTTGCCAGCACCGGCTTAGACTTACTGGTCGAATTCAACCGGCACGGCGAGGTTCTCTGGCACTGGTGGGCGACCGATCATGGCTTTGTCTTGACCCCTACCGGCAAGCCCCGCGCGCTGGATAAAGCACTCGATCATCGTTTCATTCGCTATGGCACGCTCAGCCAGACCACGCATGTCAACTCCGCCGCCGAACTGGTCGATGGTCAGGTGCTGGCTTCCCTCTTCCATCAGGGCATGGTCATCCAGATTGACCGCGAGAGCGGCGAGTGGCATCCTATCCTGGAAGGCTTAGACCACCCCCACTCCATCAGGGTGCTGGACGAGACGTATTTCACCGTTGCCGATACCGTACGTGGCAAGGCGTTGCTGGTGAAGATCAAGGATGGCCGGGGACATGTCGAGCAGGAAGTAGATGCCGGAACAAGCTGGCTACAGGATTGCAGCTACAACAGTCGCTACAACTGCTGGCTGCTCGTCGACGGCAAAAACTCTCGCGTCATCCTGCGCCAGGGCGATTGCGGCGAGAAACCTCTGGCGCAGTTCGACTTTGACCCGGAGTGGCGTCTTTATGAAGCGCAGGTGCTGTAAGACAGGGCATTACCAGGAAGCGCAGGCAGCAATCAATTGCTCCTCTAACGCGGCGACCTGCTCGATCAAGGTAGCAACGGTTGGCCAGCGGCGTTGCACGCCAGGGTACTGCGCCTGACCGAGCAGACGAGCCTGTTGTTCGAGCAGGTTTGCCGCCTCCGACCTGTTCCCTTCTCGCAGGAAAGCCTGAGCGTCGAGCTTGCGGCGTATGGCCAGCGGGAGCGCAAAGTAGAGCAGGTGTTCGGCCAGATGTTCGGGTACCTCATCGCGTAGTGTTTGTCTCAACATGCTCAGGGCATGCACGCCGCCATAGACCTCCGGCCCATCTGGATCTGATTGCACATTTTCGCGGATGAAGGGCAATGTCCGCGCGATCATCTCCTGGCGGCTGACCGTTTCAACCGGTCGAAAATCTGCCCGCAAGATGTATGTCTCATCGACATAGGGAATACGCTCGGCGCGCCAGGCTTTGAGCAGGTCGTCAAACGGGAGTGTGGCGCAGGGGAAGCCCTTCGGGTCGTGAACCACCACGCAGTCAGGTTCAACCGCCAGTACCACCAGGAAGTGATCGGCGCCGCCCAGAAACGGATGATTGGGATTGTACGTCAGGTAGCCCATATCCAGGGGGCCGATCAAAACGGGGCCGTCCTCTATCGCCGCTCGCAGGCGTTCCAGAGCTTCCTCTTCATCACCGCCATATTCCAACCTGCAGGCCCATCCCAGCGTCTCTATCGCCCGTGTCAATCCCCGCTGTGGGTCCAGGCCATCGAAGAAAAAGAGTTTGCTCGCGCTGATATAGGTGTTGCCAAAGGGCATAGTGGTGAGACATTCCAGAAAGCCGGGCGCGGGCAAATTGTCCGCCTTCGCTCCACTGCCCAGCATACTCATATACAGGCTATTGGCATAGCAGTAATCGCCGCTTCCAATGTATGGCAGCATCGTGTTTCCTCTCTGTTATCTATTGCTCTACTTCCTGCGGCTACTATACCAGCATATTCCTGACACCCTGTGTCAGGTTTTCTACTTCAAACCCGGTATCCGTGCAATCAGGACGACACCAACCCCCACCAGCATGGCAAGCAGCAGATTGCGTGCGCGCCAGGAGATTAGCGCGACAAGGGCTTCTGCCAGGCCGCCGGTTAGCACGGTAGGGGCGGCGAGGGAGACGAGAACGGTACCCGGAATATAGCGCAGCCAGGCTTCCATGCGCTTCGACAGTTTGAGGCGGCTCATTAAGGCGAGGCCACTGATGCGCGTGGCGCGCAGCACCTCAAAGTCCCCCACGTCACGGGCCAGCCAGAACTTCGCCTGCTCCTGTCTCGGTTCCTGCTCTCTTATCCATGATGTTTATTGCAGAACGACCCACTCATCGCGTGGAGGTATAATGCAGGTGATGATCCAGGGGTCGTTATAGCATTGTTCCCACCGATATGACAGGCCATATCGGTCTCCTTTACACAGACAAAACGAAGAGTTCTGTTTCGACGTGCAATGTCCTCATCTATAGTAACCACTTCACCTCATTTGAGTACAGAAAAGTCATGTTTCTCTTGCCATTCTAGCTATGGATATGTTAATCTCAGTTTGTACAAATGTACGATAACTATTTCGTCTCGCAAGCGTAAAGAGGGAAGTTGTATGGCGCAAGAGGACATTAGCGATAGCAATGCATCCAGTGCAACGGCTCAGCCACAGCGCGGGACGTTGCTGCGGCGGGCGCACGAGTTGTTGGAGACGCTGGGCAGGCCGGTGGCCGAGGAGGCGCTGGTGCAGCATCTCTTCGGCGCGAGTGGCGCGCCGGGCAAGGCCGGTGTATGGACGGCGTTGCTGCGCCAGGCGTTGAGCAGCTCTGCCCTGTTTGAGCAGGTGGGCGAGCAGGAGTGGGCCTTACGGGAATGGCGCAGTACGCAGCAGGGACTGGATGAGGTCGAGTTCGTGGTGCTGGACACGGAGACCACCGGCCTGCGCCCCGGCCCGAACCGCGTGATCGAGATTGCCGCCATCCGCCTGCGCGCAGGTGAGGTGCTGGATTCGTTTCAGAGCCTCATCAATCCCGGTCGGCGCCTGCCGCCGTTCATCGTGCAGTTCACGGGCATCACGCAGGAGATGGTGGATGATGCGCCGGTTGCCGAAGAGGTCATGCCGGACTTCCTTAGCTTCATCGAAGGGGCCATCCTCGTCGGGCATAACGTCGGTTTCGATATCGGCTTCCTGACCTACGAGGCGCAGTTGCTCGGACAGCCCTTTCCCCTCGATGGTATCGATACCATCCTCTTTGCCCGCCGCTATCTGCCCGCGTTGCGCCGCTTCAAGCTGGATGCGGTGGCCGAACATCTCAAAATCCCCGTCACAAAACGGCACCGTGCGATGGGAGATGCGAAGGTCACGGCGGCCATCTTTCTCAAGCTGGTGGAACGGGCGCGGCAGCAGGGTTTGCAAACGCTGGGGCAGTTGCGCCGCCGCTTGCAACTTCCCGTCGCCTGGAACGGCGCCATCTCCGATCTTACCATGACGCGCGAGGTAGAGCAGTGGCGTTCCGACGGCAAACTCTCCTCCCAGGGCGCGCCCTCTCGCCCCAACGGTGGTCTCTTCCTCAATCCGGCCTGGAAGCAGCACTTTCCCACAAAGCCCGGCGTTTATCTGATGAAGGATGCCAACGGGCAGGTGATCTACGTAGGCAAGGCCAAATGTCTGAAAGACCGCCTTGCCTCGTACTACAGCCAGCCGCTGGGCTATACGCGCAAGATGGATGGCCTGTTGCAGAATGTGCATGAGATCGAGACGCGCGTGCTTGGCTCCGAACTGGAGGCCTTGCTGGTCGAATCGCAGCTTATCAAGCAGTTGCAGCCTGCCTACAATGTGCAGTTGCGCAACTATGAGCATTATCCCTTCATCAAGATCGATGTGCAGCACCCGTTTCCCCGCGTCTATGCTACGCGCGAGGTGGCTGCCGATGGGGCGCGCTATTTTGGCCCGTTCCGCAGCCGCCATATCGTCAACCTGACTATCGATGTCGTGCAGAAAATCTTTCCTGTGCGCACCTGCATCCGCTCGCTGCCACCCCAGGCCGGGCCGTCCGAACCCTGCCTGCGCCTGCATCTTGATCGCTGCCCGGCCCCCTGTCGCGGCGGCGTTGACCCTGAACCCTATCGCAAGACCATCGAGGAGGTCTGCGCCTTCCTGGGCGGCGAGCGCGAAGACCTGCTGGACCGCCTGCGCCGCCAGATGTTTGAGGCCTCGCAACAACTCAACTTCGAGCGCGCGGCCTGGCTGCGCGACACCATCCGCAGCGTCGACGAGGTGCTGATCGGGCAGCGGCTCATCACCGGCGCGGTGGAGGCCAACAACCTCTTCATCGTCTACCCCTCGTCGAAAGAGGATCACAACGAACTTTTTCTCATCCGGCACGGTCGCCTCGTCGAGCAGCGTTCCATCCCTCACGAGCCGGAGGCTATGAAACAGGCTGTGCGCGAACTCCTCAAAATCGCTGCCGAACCGGGGGAGCCGCCGAAAATCGTGGGCCGCGCCGAAGTCGACCAGATCAATATTATCAGTCGCTGGATACACCGTCACAGCGATGACCGCGCTTTCTTCCCCTTCCAGCACGCCCTTGCCAGCGAAGACGAGGCCCGCCTGCTCGCTCAGCGCATCTGGGTAGAAGTCGATGCTGCGCGCTCGCTGCCCATTCTTGCCACCGAAAACGAAGATGACGGAGAGGATACGTTGTGATAGAATAGGCACACGTATTTTACCCTGTCACCTTCGGAGGAAACCTGACAACATGCTATTATCCGATAAGCGTATTATGGAAGAGTTGCAGCGCGGCAACATTGTCATTGAGCCGTTCGACGAGCGCCAGCTTGGCACCAACTCTTACGATTGTCGCCTGGGCGAGTGGTATTTTCAGGGCGATGCCAATGTAGAAGTCATTCACCTCGATAACCCCGACGATATTCGCCATTACTGGGGACAGCCGCGCCGGGCGAAGGATGGCAAAATCTCTATTCGCCCCGGCACGACTATCCTGGCACACACGCAGGAGATCATCGGCGGCCACAACGGCTACCTGGCGAAGATGTATTCGCGCAGCACGGTCGCGCGCTCCGGCCTTTCCGTCTGCCGCTGCGCAGGCGTTGGCGACGTGGGCTACATCAGTCGCTGGACAATGGAAATCTCCAATCACACGCAAACAACTATCTGGATACCCGTCGGCTTCCGCATCTGCCAGCTCACCTTCGAGTATGTCGGCGAAACGCTCAAAGAGTATCACGGCAAGTACGGTAAAGACGACTATGAATGGACGCCCGAAGATATGCTGCCCAAACCCTACTTCGACTGGGATTACGACCTCTACCGCACCGACAAAGGGAGCCGGTCGAAATGAACACAGATAGCGGTACCACTGCGGCCAACGGACGCTTGATCTCCTTTGAGGGCCTGGATGGCGCAGGCAAGACGACGCAGATGGAGCTACTCGCAAAGTGGCTGGCTGCGCGCAATATCCCATACGTGCGCACCCGCGAGCCTGGGGGTACCCCGCTCGGCACTGAGATACGCGAGCTACTGCTCCATCACCCTGAATACGGCATGACTCCGCTGGCCGAGGCTTTTCTCTTCCAGGCCGACCGCGCCCAGCACTTCGCCACACTCGTCCTGCCCGCGCTGCAAGCAGGCAAGCTCGTTATCACCGACCGCTGCCTCGACGCCAGCATTGCCTACCAGGGCTACGCGCGCGGCCTCGATCCCGCGCTGATTGAGCGGCTCTCCCTGCTTGCCACCCAGGGCCACGTCCCCGATCTCACCATCCTGCTCGACCTCAACCCCGAACTCGTTCACAGCCGCACCGACCTCATCAACGATCAGAGCGGCCAGCGCGAAGCCCGAACCCGTTTCGATCTCGAAGCCGAGCAATTCCACCGCCGCGTCCGTGAAGGTTTCCTCACCCTCGCCCGCACCTATCCGAACCGCATCAAGGTAATCGATGCCTCGCAGTCGCCGGAGGAGATTCACAGGGAGATTGTGCAGCTGGTGGAGGCGTTGCTGGCAGACTAGAGTCTGGTAGTGATTCAAGAAAGGTACCGTATGATCCTTCCCAGAGATCGCGACCCTCGCTTCATCACCATCCGTCGCGGTGGGACGCTCACGGATTCAGACCATCGTCTTCTCGCCCTGTGGGCGGCCGCATGTGCGGAACATGTCCTCCCGCTATTCGAGTCGGTGCGGCCAGATGATCCACGCCCACGTCAGGCGATCGAAGCAGTTCGGGCGTGGACATGTGGAGAACTCAAAATGATGGAAACACGCGCATCAGGCGGTCATGCAATGGGTGCAGCGAGGGATTTACGTGGAGCGCCGCGTTTTGCAGCATATGCTGCCGGTCAGGCGGCGCTGGTCGCGCATGTCGCCGCGCACGAACTCGGCGCGGCAGCCTACGCGATTAAGGCCGCGCGCGCGGCTGCGCCTGAAGGCAAGGGCGAGAGCGCCGGTCGGCTCGAATGCCGCTGGCAGCGCGACCAGCTGCCGGAGGCGATTCGCGGTCTTGTCCTGGACGATCAGCGGTTGCGAAACGACATCTGCTGGTCGGTATTCGACTGCTGATGGGTGACTGGCGTGTGCCAGCACTGCCCATTTCTTGTGCTTAACTTTTCTGTTCTGTTCAGATTATCGTCCCTTGATGCTACGCCCTCTATGGCTAAAATTCCAGCGTCGGCTGTAGACAGAACGGCGTGGATGTGATAGCCTATCGGGTAGAAAATCAGGACTTTGTACAGGAGGCGTCCGGTCTCGTCAGGGAAAGGGCGTCATCTTTTGTGTTTCTTTGAGGGAGGTCGCTTGAAAGTTTCGTTCTGGTTTGTGGTCATTGCCGCTGTTTTTGTCACCTGTCTCATCACGGCCAACATTATTGCCGTCAAATTGATTTTGCTGCTTGGCTTCCTGGTGCCTGCCGGTATTATCGTCTTCCCGCTCAGCTATCTGTTCGGTGATGTGATGACCGAGGTGTATGGGTACGCGGCGGCGCGGCGTGTTATCTGGCTCGGCTTCGCCTGCAACCTGCTGACCGTCATCGCCATCTATATCGGGGGCATCGCGCCTGCCGCGCCTTTCTGGACGCAGCAAGCCGCGTACAACGCCATTCTGGGCTTCACGCCGCGCCTCTTGCTCGGCTCGTTTGTGGCCTACCTGGTCGGCGAATTTACCAACTCCTTCGTGCTGGCTCGCCTCAAGATCGCCACGCGCGGGCGCTGGCTGTGGACGCGCACAATAGGCTCGACGCTGATCGGTGAGGGCTTTGACACGCTCATCTTCATCACCATCGCTTTCTGGGGCATCATACCGCCGGGGGCGATGGTGCAGGCTATCCTGACGCAGTGGATTTTCAAAGTCCTCTACGAAGTGGTCGCCACGCCCTTCACCTATCTCGTCGTTGGCTTCCTCAAGAAGCGCGAGGGCCTCGATACCTACGATTATCGCACCAACTTCAGCCCCATCCTCTTCCGCTCCGCGCGGGCGAAGAGCGAGAGTGGGGCCTGAGTCGGATCAATCGCCGGGGATGGATTGTACTTATATCCCCGGCATGTAGCGGCGGTACTCCGGGCGCGGCCCGTTGTAATCAGGACGCGCATACTCTGCAAAGATGATGGTCTTAATGTTGCCGCGCACGGTGAAATCGCCCACCACGCGCATCCAGCGTGGAGAGAGCAGCGCCACCAGGTCATCGAGAATCTGGTTGGTGGCCGCCTCGTGGCTGATCTGCCGGTTGCGATACTTGTTGATGTACAATTTGAGGCTTTTCAGCTCTACCACCGACTGATCGGGTACATAGTCAACCGTAATCGTGGCGAAATCGGGGAAGCCGGAGCGCGGGCAGAGACAGGTGAACTCTGGAATCTCGAAATGTGTCACATAGTCGCGTTCAGGGTTAGAGTTGGGCCATGCCTCTAGCTGGCTCGCCTCAATCTCCTCAATGCCATATCTGCCGGGAGTTCGTGCTTTCTGGGTCATACTGGTTTGTTTTTCTCCTGTATGTAAGCATACCACAGGCGCTCCCTCGTTCTCCTGTGAACAAAGGAGCGCCTGTACATTTGTATTCGTTCGTACTACAATTTTACCATAAATGAACAGAGAGCGAATAGTCTCTCTATGAAATGAAGGCGAGGGTCTGTCTATGAAGGCCCCTGAATCTTTTCGCCATCTCAAAATAGCTGTTGTCTGGGTACTCGGTGTCCTGATTCTCGGCACCGTCGGCTACATGCTCATCGAGCATCTTTCATTTGTCGACGCCCTCTACACAACGGTCGATATGATGGCTACGGTGGGTAGTATAGCGCATCCTCTCTCTACCGCCGGACGATTGTTTACCGTCCTTGTGTTAGTGCTTGGGGTTGGCTCGCTTCTCTACGCCTTTGGCGTTGGCATGGAGTTCATGATCGAAGGGCATCTGAACAAGGCGATCAGGAGGCGCTTTATGCACAGGAAAATCGATGCTCTGCGTGACCACTATATCGTCTGTGGCTATGGCCGTGTCGGCTCGCAGATAGCCGAAGATTTCGCAGCCAGGAAGGTTCCATTCGTTATCATCGATGAGAAAGAAGAATTGATTGAGCGGTGTATTGAGCGAGGCTATCTGGTTGTAGAGGGTGACGCAACCAGCGACGAGGTGCTGCGTGAGGCGGGCATTCAACGCGCAAAGTGCTTGCTGGCAGCTACAGACAACGATGCCAACAATATTTACATCACGCTCTCCGCGCGTCACCTGAACCAGAAGCTCTTTATTGTGGCGCGGGCGAATCACGATGAGACAGAAGAGAAGCTCAAGCTGGCGGGGGCCGACCGCGTGATTTCGCCCTACACAATTGGCGGCCACCGTATGGCAACCCTCGCGCTTCAGCCTGCCGTAGTAGAGTTTCTAGACGCCATCACGAGGGCGGGCAATATCGAGCTTGCCGTTCAGGAAGTCATCCTCTCCCCGGCTTCCTCCCTGATCGGTAAAACAATGGCTGTCGCCCAGAATACCATGAAAGATGGCACGATGATTGTGGCTCTGAAAAAGGAGGGCAAACTGCTGACGGGGACACGGACACAGCTCTCCATCGAAGCGGGAGACGCCATTATCGTTGTGGGTGCCCCGGAGCAACTGGCAAGTCTGAGACGCGAACACAGCTTGCGCTAAATCGTTATCTTGTATGAGTGTAATACACGCATCGAGGAAAGGTATGTACACTGGCATCGACATTGGCGGCTCCAATACGCGCGTCGGGATATTTCCCTCGCTCGATACGCCAGATTTTTCCGTGCTGGTGAAATTTCCCACGCAGCAGGACTACGAACAGCAGCTTCAATACATCAGCAAGGCGCTGCAAGGGTATGCGGGAGCAGATATAACTGGCATCGGTATCTCGCTGGCGGGGCGTATCACCAGGGATGGTCGCTCTGTGGATGTCGCGCCCAATCTCCCCGGCTATGTTGGCAGGCCGTTCGCGCAGGATATCTCCGGGAGTTTCGGCTGCTCCGTCCGGCTCGCCCACGATACTGTTTGCGGCCTGCTGGCGGAGAAGCAGTTTGGCTCGCTGCGTGCTATTGATCGCTGCGCTTACCTGACCGTCTCCACCGGAACCGGCGCTGCTTTCCAACTGCGCAAGGACGCAGCTTCACCGCCTCTGACCGTTTCCATCGAAATCGGCCACCAGTTGCTCGATGGCAATAGTCGCAGGTGTCTGTGCGGGCAAACGGGCTGCCTGGAAACGTATACTGGCGGCAGGCAGCTAGAATTGCGCTCTGGACGCTCGCTGGAGCAGATCGGCGATGAATCTTTCTGGGAGCAGTTCAGCGAAAAACTGGCCCTCGGCCTGCTCAACCTTGCCATGCTCACCCGCGTCGAGACCGTTGCCGTCAGTGGCGCCATCGCCCTCAACCGTCCCATGTTGCTGGAGCAGGTGCAGCGTCAGATTAACGCTCGCATACGCGGCGCGGCGCTCACTTTGCGCCTGGCAACCCTGCGCGAAGACGCTCCCCTCGTCGGCGCCGCCGTCCTGCTGGCCGTGCCTGAGGAGACCATTATCCATTAGCCCGTTCTTGAAAACCGTCCGGGGCATGGCCTGCTGAGGGATTTTGTACTGCACCTCTGTTGTCAGTGGTCCCTGTCCCAGGCTATCCTCTGTTTCCCCTTATATAAGTTATCCACCTGCCCGATATTTACCTCATAGAAAAGAGAAGAATTTGAGAAGAAGGGTAGGTATAATGAGCAGACAGAACCAACAAGATCAACACTATCGCTATACCGATGAGCTGCGGCAGGTGCTGGCGGGCGCTCGTGAGGAGGCGAAGCGGCTGCGACACAGGACCGTCAATACGGAACACCTGTTGCTGAGTCTGCTGAAACTGCGGAATCCATTGATTGAAGCTCTCTTCTCTTCCCTGCATGTCAGCACGCAGCGTGTGATCCAGGCGCTGGATTTTGTCCTCGGTCGCGGCAACAAGCCGTTTCTGTCTGACCCCATACTGACGGCGGCGGCACGGGCAACGCTGGCGCGGGCGGAGCAGGAGGCTCTGGCCAGGCAGGTAGAGACGATAGGTCTGGAACACCTGCTGCTGGGCATGTTGAGCGAGCATGATGGCATCTCTACTGGCGTGCTGGAAAGCTTTGGCATCTACAAAGACGACGTCGCGGAGCAGTTGCTGAACCTGCGCGGTACCAGTATGGAGGCCCTGCTGCTTTCCAGCCAGTACCAGGCGCGCTATGATGCCACTCCCGTCCTCAATACGGTCAGCCGCGACCTGACCGCCGCTGCCTTGCATGGGACGCTTGATCCGTTGATCGGGCGCGAGGAGACGCTGGAACGCACGATGCAGATTCTCTCACGCCGCTCGAAGAACAACCCTGTTCTGCTCGGCCATGCCGGTGTCGGCAAGACGGCCATCGCCGAGGGGCTGGCGCTGCGTATCGTGCAGGGGCGTGTGCCGGAGAACCTGCTGCACTGTCGCGTGGTCGCGCTCGATACCGGCATGCTCACCGTCGGCACGCGCTTCCGGGGCGATTTCGAGGAACGTCTCAAGCGCATCATGCAGGAAATTCTTGCCAGCAAAGGCATCATCCTCGTCATCGACGAACTGCATGCCCTTGTTAGTACGGGCGTGGCCGAAGGCTCAATCGATGCGGGCAACCTTTTCAAGCCCATGCTTGCGCGCGGCGAATTCCGGTGCATCGGCGCGACAACCCTGACCGATTATCGCAAAACCATCGAGGCCGATCCCGCGCTGGAACGCCGCTTCCAGCCTGTGCAGGTGCCGGAGACGACGCCAGGGGAGACGTTAGAGATTTTATACGGTTTGCGTTCCCGTTATGCCGATTTCCACCAGGTCACCATCACCGACGCGGCCCTGCAAGCCGCCGAACGTCTGTCCAGTCGCTACATCACCGGCCGTTTCCAGCCGGACAAAGCCATTGATCTCGTTGACGAGGCGGCCGCTCGCGTCTGCGTCAGTCGTGTGGTGGCCCCCGAACAGGTGCGTATGCTGCGTGAGCAGATTCTACTGACGGAGAGGGAAAAAGATGTCGCCATCATGCATCGCGACTTTGCGGGGGCGGCAAAACACCGGAGGAGCGAGATGCGCCTGCAACAGGAACTACGTCGGCTTGAGCAGGAAGGGATGATGGCATGTCGACAGGAACGCCCTGTTGTCGATGAGCAGGATATCGCCGAGGTTGTTGCCATGTGGACGGGTATCCCCGCCACGCGCATCGCCGCTCAGGAGGCTGAACGCCTGCTGCGGCTGGAAGACGAACTGCATCGGCGCGTCATCGGCCAGGACGAAGCCGTGCGCGCCGTCGCCCAGGCCGTGCGCCGCTGGCGCGCGCACATCCATGATAGCCGACGACCGATTGGCTCCTTCATCTTTGTCGGCCCCACTGGCGCTGGTAAAACCGAACTGGCGCGGGCGCTGGCGCAAACGCTCTTTGGAGACGAGGACGCCTGCATCAAGCTCGACATGTCCGAATTCATGGAAAGCCACCAGGCCGCGCGGCTCATCGGCTCCCCTCCGGGCTATGTCGGCTACGATCAGGCCGGTCAGCTCACCGAGGCCGTGCGCCGCCGCCCGTACAGCATCATCCTCTTCGACGAAATCGAGAAGGCGCACCCGAACGTCTTCGACCTGCTCTTGCAACTGCTCGACGATGGCCGCCTCACCGACTCGCACGGCCAGACGGTCGATTTCCGGCACGCCATCGTCATCATCACCTCCAATGCCGGTACCGCCTCGCTTGCCCATGACTCCCTCGGCTTCGGCCAGTCGCGTCTCAGTGAGGGAGAACGCCGGTCGAAAGAGCGCGAACGCGCCCGGACAACCGTCTTAGCAGCCTTAAAAGACCTCTTCAAACCCGAATTGCTCAACCGTGTCGACGAAATTGTCGTCTTCCATCCCTTGCAGCAACAGCACTTGCAGCGGATCGTCGACCTGATGATCGCGCAGACGCAGCGCCGCCTCACCGAACAATCCATCACACTCCAGGTCAGCGAAACCGCGCGCCACCTGCTTGTCCGGCGCGGCTACGACCCCCTCTCCGGGGCGCGTCCCCTGCGTCGCACCGTCCAGACCCTGCTGGAAGATCCCCTCGCCGAAGCCATCCTGCAAGGCGCCCTCAGCGGCGGCGACACAGTCCTCGTCGATGTATGCGATGGCGAACTAGAGATACGTAAAGCAGAGCTAGCATCCTGTAAAGCAGCAATACTGAGGAAGGGGGTGTAGAAGTAGTGTAACGTTGGGTAGAAAAAGTCGCATGAGTAGTTTTTAGCTACTCACGCGGCCCCATGAATCGCTCTCCATTATAGTGGATCATATGCTCTGGCATTTCTGCAATCCAGACTTCCGTTTCCCACGCGATATTGGGGCTATGGCGCTTAAATTCAGCAAATGTGAGAAATGCCGTTACGTAGATGCGTCCTGTCTGGCTCCCCTTCAAGAGTTGCTCCAATTCAAATTTGCGTTTATGGGAAACAGGCCCGTGTGAGGTAACGGCCTCAATGAGATACAGCCAGTTTCTTGCTTCGTCGTACAGAATAACATCTGGTAGTTTATCATGGGTGGTGATTGGTACACCCGGGCGTTGCAGACCCTCTTGTTCAAAAAGAACAAATTTGCTGGCTGCATCGCCAAGATAAAGTACAGTTGCTCCTGGAGCGTAGCGTGGGCCAAATTGTTCGATGATGGCAATTTGTAATTCGTTGTGTTTACCGGGAGTAAGATAAATTTGCTTGCCGTCGGCCAACTTTAATGGCAGCGCCATCGCGTGACGGCTCTGTTGGTAGTGTTTCCCATAAAGCGCGATGTTGCTCCAGGAAGGATGTAACAGCTTTTTCCCACCTTTCGGTGCCGTATTGGGCCAGAACGCTCAGGGCCTCTGTTGTAATCGCATAGCTGGTATTCGGGCTGTTCGTAGGACGAGAAGGTTCATCAGGGTTACGATCTATCAGGCGGGCCTGCTCAAATTGATGAATAACCTGGCGGCGAACAACCTCGCGAGTGTTTTCTGCATAGGTTCTGCCGTAATGTTCTTTCATAAATCCCAACATGTTATGGATAGTGATGGGCCGCTGTGTCACGGTTGACCACGCGGCATCTTCGTCTAAATTGCAGAGTGCAAGCAAGGCGAGTGCGCTTATTTCGTTTTGTTGTGCAGGTGGAAGGCCAAGCTCACGCAAGATACGTTGTGCCTCTTGAATTTTTCCCATCTGTAACCTCGAATCCGTAAATACTGGAAGCTGAAGGTCATTCTCTTCATCACCCAGAATCAAATCTTTCTTGAGTACATCCATGATGATGCGTTCGGTTGCGTCAAAGTCACGTTCCAACCGTTGAACGACCACCTGTTTGCCGATAGCAACCAGTTGTTGCCAGCCTGGCAGGGGGAGCTTGCGCAATTCTGTGGCGTTGATCTGCGTGTTGCCGTTAGCAATGCGAACGTAGCGATCAACCAGCGAACTGTTGAGGAAAGCGGCCAGTCCAACCGCTTCTTCGTAAGAGAGAACTCCATTGAGCCGGTAAAGGTAGTTCAAATGGTTTTCCAGACCGATGGATTCGCTGCCAAACGCGCCTTCCGGCAAGACTGCCGCTGTAATGCGACGTAGCTCTTCTTTAGCACTGAATCTTCTAATCACAACCTGCGTTTTGTTTTTTACGAGGAGCTTGTGACCTGCTTGCCGGAGTATCCCCTGTGGTTTATCAAAATCCTGCAGCGGCCATTGGATGTCCATTCTGTGAACGTGCTGTAGCCAGAGCAGCGGGATGGCTTTGCCTTGTTGTGCCTGTATAGCGGAGGTGAGTATATCTGTGCTGCGAAAAGGCACGACCGGGCCGGTCGAAATTTCTAAGCCATAGCTGGCTAATATGCCTGTTCCTACCCCTGGCTCAAGGATGCGCAAATGATCGCCCAATGTTCCTGCGAGATATGCCATATAGCGGGCAACGAGCGGCGGCGTAAAGTATTGCCCGGCGGCATGACGGCGTGTAAAGTTCGTTTGAGCGACATACCAGTCCCCGATTATCTGGCATACCCGCACGGGCGAGAGGCCAGGTAAGATCACCGGGGCATTGTGCCATGCAATATCCGGCGCCAGGCTGCGCAGGTCATGAAGCGGCAACTGATATCTTTGTACATGCTCTATTGCCATACATTTCCTCAACACATCAAATTCTCTAGAACAGTTGCTCGTGCTGGCTGTATGCTATCATGTTCTGCGTGTGCTGGCAATACTGGCCGTACTATTTGCTGCGAGAAGAGGGTTTTTCTATATTTCGTCTTGCACCGGGGAAAGACAGAAGTAAAATTGTTGAAATCGTAGAGCAGATAATGTAGCATGTAGATTGACATTGACGGAGTGCGAGCAAGCTGTTATTATATTGGGCGCAAACTGTAGAGGTTGCGTAGTTTTTTGATAGAGCAGGAAATGACGGAGAGAGAGCATTTCGAGGACTGGCGCGCGCTCTTGAAAAGCGTGGTGAACACCGCTCAGGAAAAACAGCGCATTGCCGATGTTCTGGGAATAAGCCTTCAGGCGCTCACGCGCTGGCTCAATGGAGAGGTCAGACCGCGCCCGCAGAGCTTGCGCCCACTGCTCGACGCCTTGCCTGAATACCGTGCTGTCCTGCTCTCTCTGCTTAAAGTAGAGTATGGCAATGCCTTCGATGACTCGGTCGCTGCCGATGAAGCCCTGGAAGAAATTCCTTCCAGCTTTTACGAACGTGTCCTGCATGCCTATGGCGAACTACCGTCTCCCATGCGCGGCTGGTCAATGTGCGACCTGATCTTGCAACAGGCGCTGCGGCAACTCGACCCCAGACGTGTTGGTATGGAGATTACCGTCGTGCGCTGCATGTATCATACGGAGAAGCGGAAGGTGCGCAGCCTGCGCGAGACAATGGGGCGAGGCACGCCACCCTGGAGCAATACACTGGAGCGACCGCCAGTGCTGCTGGGGGCGGAAGCTCTGGTTGGCTATATTGTCACCTCTGGTCGCGCCGCCGCCATACAGAACGCAGAGGAAGGGCAGAGCCTCTACCCTGCTCGCTGGATGGAAGGGGAACGCAGCGCCGCCGGACATCCCATAACACGTGGGGCCGCTATTGCCGGATGCCTGCATGTTTCCTGCTCCCGGCCCAACTATTTCACGTCTGGACGCCTGGCCCTCATTCGTGGGTATGCCGAACTCATGGCCATCGCCTTTGAGCCGCAGGAGTTCTACCGGCCAGAGGATATTGAGATCCATGTCATGCCTTCCTATGACAGGCAAAGGCAAGCCTTTGCGACGTTTCGCCAGCGTGTCTCTCGCATACTCATTCAGGCGACCAGAGAGCGCGTGCAGATGGATATTGTACGGGCCGAACAACTGGCCTGGCAGCAGATAGAAGACGAACTGTTAGCAGCGGAGTTCTTAGAACACTGAAGCGTTGTCGAGCAAGCACGTTCCATGAAAGGGGGTTTTATGCAGGATACCTCACAAAATGAGAACACCTATTTATTTGATGCTGAAAGCGCCGCAGAAATGGCCCGTCTGGTGGCCCAGGATTTGCTGGTCACAAAGTATATGGGAGGCTTGTTGCCGGAAAACCCTGATTTCACCGGTATTAACCGGGTGCTGGACGTTGCCTGCGGCCCTGGCGGCTGGGCTCTGGAAGTCGCTTTTGCCCATCCTGATATCGAGGTGGTTGGCATCGACATCAGCCATACTATGATCGAGTATGGCCGCGCCCAGGCAAAAGTCCAGCGCCTGGACAACGTGCGTTTCCTCGTCATGGATGCTACCAGACCGCTCGATTTTCCCGATGCCCATTTCGACCTCGTCAACCTGCGTGGCGCTGTCGGTTTTATGACGCCGACTGCCTGGCCGGAATTTGTCCGGGAGTGCGTGCGCATCAGTCGCTCTGGTGGCATGATTCGCCTCACCGAATGTGATGATATGGGAACCACGACCAGCCCGGCATTCGAAAAACTCTCGCGTATGGGCGGACTCGCCTACCTGCGCGCCGGGCGCAGCTTCTCGCCTGAAGGCCGCAACTGGGGGATCACACCGATGCTCAGTCGGTTCTTGCAGCAGGCAGGCTGTAAGCATATCCGCCATACCGCGCATGTGATCGACTACTCTACGGGGGCTGAGGCCCATGATGGCATGTTCCACAACTGGATGATTGCTCTCAAATTCGCTCAGCCGTTCCTGGCTAAAATGGGTCTCGCCACCGAAGAGGAACTAGATCAACTCTACCAGCAGGCGCTGGCAGAGATGATGTCCGATGATTTCTCCGCTCTCTGGTATTTCGTCACGGTCACTGGCGAGAAGCCATAACTCGCAGCGAAAAAGGGGGGGATGGTGAACAAAGCTTTTGCAGTGCGCTGGCGTCCCTTTGCGCTTGCTGGCATCACCCTGCTGGGTTTTGCCCTGCGTCTCTACGGCCTGAACTGGGATGCCGGCAACAGCTTTCAGCCGGATGAGCGGCAGATTCTCTTCCACGTGACCGCCCTCGGCTGGCCGAACAGCTTTGCCCAATTCCTGGATCCGGCCAGTTCACCGCTTAACCCGCACTTTTTTGCTTATGGCTCCTTCCCGCTCTACCTGCTGGCCCTGCTCGGCAACATCCTTGCTCACTTTTTCCCGGCCATTAACGATTTTGCCAACCTGACGCTAGTGGGCCGCGTTCTCTCCGCCCTATTCGATAGCGGCACTGTGCCTGTTACCGGCTGCCTCGCCCTCTTGCTGGCCGATGACTTCACGCCGACCCGCCGTTACGCCTGGGCCTTCGCCTTCCTCTCCGCCGCCCTCGTTGCCTTTACCCCGCTGCAGTTGCAACTTTCGCACTTCTACGCCGTCGATAGCGTATTGCTCTTTTTCATCGCACTGACGCTGCTGGCCTGCGTGGCCCTTGTCGATACAGACGCGCCGATTCGCTGGTCGCTGCTGGCCGGGCTGGGCTTTGGCCTGGCGATGGCAACCAAGTTCAGCGCCGCCCCGTTGATCGTCCCGCTTTTCGTCGCCGCTCTCCTGCGCTGGTATCGCACCGACCTGCTCAGCGCGCTCAGCTCCTTCCTGCTCTCCATCGCCGTCACTCTTATTACATTTCTTATAGCCATGCCCTACGCGCTGCTCGATTTCAGCAACTTTGTGCAGCAGGTGCGCGATCAGGGCGATCTGGCGCGGGGAACGGTGGTTTTGCCCTACACGGAACAATTCGCGGGAACAACGCCATATATCTATGAAATACAGAACATGCTGCTCTGGGGCCTGGGTTTGATGCTCGGCCTTGCCGCCTTTGTCGGGCTGCTCTGGCTGCTCTGGCGCGTCTGGAAGCGGGAGTCGAGTCCCTGGCTGGTGATTCTCTCCTGGGTCGTCGTCTATTTCGCCATCACCGGCAGCTTCTACGTTAAATACATGCGCTACATGCTGCCGCTCTATCCCTTTCTGACGTTAATGGCGGCTGCCGTTCTGCTCGCGCTGGTTCGCTCTGTCGCTGCCCAGGTAGGGACGGGCAACAGGAAAAAATTGCTTGCCTTCCTGCCCTACGCTGCCATTGCCGTCGTGCTGGCGGGGACGATGTTTCAGGGGCTGGCGCTGCTCAACGTCTACAGCCAGCCCAACACGCGCATTCAGGCTTCGCGCTGGCTCTACAGCCATATCAAGCCCGGCAGCGTCCTTACCTACGAGCAATGGGATGACCCTCTGCCCTTCCCGGTGGATGGTAATACCCCTGATATCTACCGGCAGGCCACCTACCTCGATGCGAACAGGCAGCCCCAGACCGGTCTTGACCTGTATGGAGACGATACCGTTCAGAAGGCGCAGATGCTGGCGAACCTGCTGCCAACCGTCGATGTCATCACGATGGCGACCGACCGGCTCGATAAGTCCATTCCACGCCTGCCTGCCCGCTATCCGCTTACCATTCATTATTACCAGTTGCTGTTCAGCGGCAAGCTTGGCTTCCACCTCGCCGCGCAGTTCGAGAACCACCCGAATCTCTTTGGCATCACGCTCGATGACAGCGGCGCCGATGAAAGCTACTCCGTCTTCGACCATCCCCATGTGCGTATCTTCGTGCGCGACAATCCTTACCCGTACACATCCGGCCAGCTCTATCAACTGTTGTTGCAGGGTGTGAAGTTGCCGCCGCCCGTTGCCGGGCTGGCAGGGTCGCAGCGTTCGCTGCTGCTCTCACCGCAGCAGATCGCCGACGATCAGCAGTCGCCGCCTTTCGGCGTGCAGTTTCCGCAAGATAGCTTCTCCAATGCCGCTCCGGTCTTTATCTGGTGGCTGGTTCTCGCGCTGCTCGGTTGGCTCGCCTTTCCCCTGCTCTTTCCCGCCTTTCGTCCTTTGCGCGATCGCGGCTACATATTCGCGAAAACCGTCGGCATCCTGCTTTTTGCCTATATCGCCTGGCTGCTTGCCAATCTGCGCCTGCTTGCCTTCAGCCATCTCTCGCTGCTTATTGTGCTGTGCGCGCTCTCGCTCTGCGCGCTGGTCTGCATTGCCGTACAATGGCGGCCATTGCAGCACTTTTTGCGCCAGCACTGGCGGTTGCTGCTGCTCGAAGAGGGCATCTTCACGCTGGCCTTTCTGCTCTTCATCGGTATTCGCTCACTCAACCCCGATCTCTGGAATCCTTTCCTCGGCGGGGAGAAACCGATGGAACTGGCCTTTCTCAACGCCATTTTGCGCAGCCCCTACATGCCTCCCTATGACCCCTGGTTCGCCGGTGGTTATATCAATTACTACTACTATGGCTATGTCATCTTCGGTGCGCTGATCAAACTGACCGGCATCATTCCCACCACCGCTTTCAACCTGGCAATCCCGACTCTGTTTGCTCTGACCTTTAGCGGCGCCGTCACGCTTGTCTACAATCTGACGCGGCGTTTCTCGCTGGCTCTGCTCGCCGGTTACTTCGCGGCCCTCATCGGCAACCTCAACGGGCTGGAACAGCTCAAAGCGCAGTTCGCGGCCCTGCTCGCCCATACTCCCGTTCCCGCTTTCGATTACTGGCAAAGCAGTCGCATCATCCCCTTCACCATCAACGAATTTCCCTTCTGGAGCTTTCTCTTTGCCGACCTGCATCCCCACGTTATTGATCTTCCCGTCGCCATGTTGCTACTTGGCGTTGCGGCCACCCTGTGCCTCTCGGCAAGGCCAGCAAGTCGGCCAGCCACGACAGTCGGTGACAGCCAGGCCAGTGGAGCGCAGACCCGCGCCCCGCAGGCCACCCGCAAGGGGTGGCCCTACTATACGCGGTTTGCTCGCTCGCTACGCAGCGAGCGCAACGGGGGAGACCATAACGGGGCATATATAGTAGGGCCACCCCTTGCGGGTGGCCTGCGGGGCGCGGATGTGTCGGGCGCGGGTCTATCGAATGCGGGTGTGTCGGGCGCGGGTCTATCGAATGCGGATGTGTCGGGCGCGGGTCTGCGAGCATTGGTTGCTGGCTGGCTGAACGCTGTTCAGTGGGACAGGTTGTTCTTATACGGCTTAGCGGCCTTCGTTTTTGGCACCATTGCCTGTGTCAATCCCTGGGATATGCCAACCTACGCGCTGGTACTCTGTGCGGTCTTGCTGCTGCGCGTGCTGGTCGAGCGGCGAGAGGAACGGGGCGTGACGCGACTGGTCTCGCTGGGCTTCGCGCTGGTGACGTGGCTTATCCTGTGCGGCCTGGGTTATCTGCTCTACTGGCCCTTCTATGCCTGGTATCAGGAACTCTATGTCAACGGCCTCGGCTTTGTGCGGCAGGGGACGACAATGAGCGATTTTCTCACCGTCTTCGGCTTCTGGCTCTTTCTCGCGCTCAGCTTCTTCCTCTTTGAACTCTACCCTTTCTGGCAGAACGCTCCGTTTGTGAAAAGCCTGTTTGCCGGTAGACAGGGCAGCGCGCTATGGAGCAAAGCTGGTTATCTTCTCCTCTGTGGCTTCGTATTGCTGGTGGCGTGGTCGATGGGCGTGAAAGCCTTGCTGGCCGTTGTGCTACTCTGTGGGGCCGCGCTGGCCGCGCTTTCCATCCGCAGGAGACTGACGGCCCCGGCAACGCCTGTTGCCATAACGGCGAGCGGGCAGCAATCTTTGCCTGTGCCGGTTGAATGGTTCACGTACCTGCTGCTGCTAATGGGGCTGTGTATCTGTCTGGGGCAAGAAATCGTCTATGTGCGCGACTTTCTGGACGGCGGCGATTATGAGCGCATGAACACCGTGTTCAAGTTTTCGATGCAGGCATGGCTCTGCTTCGCCGTTGGCGGGGCGCTGGCGCTGGGGCGGATCTGGCGTTACCCCGGCGGTCTTTTCCGTCGCGCCTGGACCATCGGGCTGGTGGTGCTAATCGTGAGTTGCTCGATCTTTCTGAGCGAGGGGACGCTGGCCCGTGTGAGCGATCACCAGACATGGATAGCCGTGCAGCCACCGGCAGGGAGCGCCGATTACACGCCCACGCTGGACGGTTTTGCCTTCGTGCGCGCGTGGTATCCCGCCGATGCCGACGCCATTAGCTGGATCAATCAGAACATTGCCGGGTCGCCGGTCATTCTTGAGGCCGCTGCTCCCTTCTCGTACCAGTGGTACAGTCGCGTCTCCGTCTACACCGGCCTGCCTGACGTGCTTGGCTGGGTCGATCACGAGGGCGAGCAGCGTTACGGCGATCAATTGCTGACACGCGAGGCTGATATCAACATCATCTACACCACTGACAGCACGGCGCAGGCCCTGGCCTTGCTGCGTTACTATCAGGTGGGCTATATCTACATCGGCCCCTTAGAACGCCAGCTTTATGGATTGCATTCAATGGTTGGCCTGAACAAGTTTCAGCGTATGGTGGGCGATACGCTGAAACTTGTGTACCAGTACAATGGCGTAATCATATACAAAGTGCTATAATTGACTGGTTCAATAGACCAGAAGGGGCATTTGCGCGGAACCTGTAAAGGGATTCGTTCGTTATCAAGTATAATAAAATTGATCGTACCTCTTCGGCGTGTAAACACACCCTGGAAGAGACCTGACTATTTACGAATCGGAAAGCTTGTTAGAGAAAATAGATGATCCAGTTATTACAGATGTGGGCGCTGGTCGAAGCTCTGGGCCTGATCTGCCTGCCGCTCACCTTCACCGTCTTTCATAACCTGCCAGATCGTGGCTGGGCCTTTAGCAAGGCAATTGGTATGGCTGTGCTGGCTTTTGCCGTCTGGCTGCCCCTGATGTGCTTCCAGATTCTGCCTTACAGCCAGCTCTTTATCCTGGGTGTGCTGCTCATCATTCTCGCCCTCAATATCGTCGGCTTTTTGCGCGTGCAACACGATATTGTCAAGCAGCTGCGGGTCAATATTGGCTACATACTCGCCACCGAAGTCGTTTTTCTGGGTATGGTCTTCCTGCTAGGCTGGATTCGCTCCTATGCGCCCGATATTCGCTCGTTCGAAATGTTCATGGACGAGGGTTTTATCGCCGCCATTATGCGCAGCCCGCATCTGCCGCCCAACGATATGTGGTATGCTGGCTACTCGATCAATTACTATTACTACGCGCACTTCACAGCGGCCACGCTCGGCAAATTGCTGGCGCAGCCGCCCTCGATTGTCTTCAACACCGGTATCAGCATCTTTTTCGGCCTGACCGCCGTCAACCTGTTCGGCGTCACCTGCAACATTGTCGCCTGGGCGCGCTACCGGCGCAACCGCGTTCGGCAGCATGAGCCTGCCGACGAGCCTGCCTCAACCGTCTATCCGTCCCTGTTGCCCGCCGCCCCATACGGGCTGCTGACGATGATTATGGGTCTGGTGCTGGGCAATCTCGCCGCGACGCAGCAGTGGTTCCAGCTGCATGGCGACCTCTCCCAGTACGACTGGTTCGCGCCCTCGCGGGTCATCGATAAGACGATCAACGAGTTTCCGGCTTTCAGCTTCCTGCTTTCCTGCTTCCATGCCCACGTTCTCACGCTGGCTTTCACCATTGTAGGTATCGCCCTCGCCTTCAACCTGTTTCTGGAACGCGATGGCAAAGGCCTGCACGCTTTCGGTCGCGGCTGGCGTTTGCCGCTCACGCTCGGCATCACAGCCCTGATGATCGGCGGACTCTTTGTAATGAATGGCTGGGACTACCCGACCTACATGGGCCTGACGCTGGTCTGCCTCGCGCTCCAGCAGTGGCTGGCCTACAACGCGACCTTCCGCTCCGAGCTGTTGCTCGATGCCTTCACCGCCGGGGCCGCGCTGGTCGCGCTCTCTTTCATCCTCTACGCGCCGTTCTACCTCACCTTCACTTCTCCTTCGCAGGGCCTCGGCTTCGTCGACCCCAATGATCGCACGCCGCTCAGCAACGAACTGCTGATCTATGGTCTCTTCGCCTTTATGTTCATTACTCTGCTCGCCGTCACCGTGCTGAAACGCCCGCTTGCTGCCGACGAGGATGATGATGCAGCGCCGCCCGCGCATCGAGGGCCGGG
The DNA here is from genome assembly GCA_902810755.1 of Chloroflexota bacterium. Next base: position 18,306 of record CADDYT010000026.1, on the reverse strand, counting down.
CGCAAACATCCTCAGCCTCTGGGGTATCAGCCTGGTCGGTCTGCTGGCGCTGCTGCTCTTGCGCAATAGCTCAACCTTTGTCGCGGCTGGCGTGATTTGCGCGCTGGGTGTGGTGCTGCTGCTCAATCGCCTGCAAGATCGCTCGCTGGCCTTCACGCTGCTGCTCGGCTCGCTGGCCTTCGCCCTCATTGCTGGCTGTGAGGTGCTTTTTCTGAAAGATGTCTTCGCGGACAACTTCCCGCGTATGAATACCGTTTTCAAGTTTTACTTCCAGTGCTGGGCCTTGCTCTCTATCACGTCCGGGGTCGGGCTGTACTTTATCCTCGATGGCTTCCGGCCCGACGCGCTGGCAACGCTGGCACAGAGGCGCATGCAGCGCGGGCTTGAGATTGCCTGGTCTCTCTGCCTGCTGGCCTTCCTGCTGGCCGGGGCCGTCTATCCCATCGCGGGCAGCTACGCGCGCACCGATCATTTCGCGCAGCGCAGCAACAGTCTGGATGGCTTAGCCTACATGCAGTCCTATAGCCCCGGCGATTATGGCGCGATTACCTGGCTCAACACCCATGTGAGCGGCGACCCGGTAATTATCGAAGCGGTGGGGCCAGATTACAGCGACTATGCCCGTATATCCGCCTTTACCGGCCTGCCGACCCCGATGGGCTGGGTGGGCCACGAGTATCAGTGGCGCGTCAACTGGTTCAATAAGGGCGACAACGCCGCCGATTTCAACCGCCGCAGCAGCGATATCGACGCCATCTACACCAGCGCCGATCCGAAGGTCGTGCTTTCTTTGATGAATTATTACCACGCTCAGTACCTGATCGTCGGCGCTTTAGAACAGGCCAAGTATCCAAAGGCCAATTTGCGGCGTTTCGGCGCTTTCATGCAGATGGTCTATTCCGCTTATGGCGATACAATATATAAGATCAGGTCATAGATGTCTACGGAGGCCATGCAGGCATCGCTGGAACGATGACCGTAGCATAGTTTCGAGGAGGAACTTCTTTGAAGAGCTATGAAACAGAACGGGATGATACAGTGCAGACTGCCCGGCACATGCCGGGAGACGCCCACGACCCGCAGGCTGCGCATGGAACCGGCGAGATTGAGGAAACCGGCATAGAGGTAGGCGTTGTCGACCTGCCTGAAGATGAAGTTGAAGACGGCAGCCAGTCGCAACTGGTGGTCCTCGGCGGTGTGGAGGAGGGTGAGGAAGATGAGGAGCCGCGACGCTTCCGTTTCCGCCGCCCTTCTCGCGAACAGATTATAGCATGGCTGCCCTTTGTGGCGGTCGTGCTGCTGGGGGCGATTCTGCGCTTCTGGGGTCTCGGCGATAAGCCGCTGCACCACGATGAGAGCCTGCATGCCTACTTCTCCCTGCAATTGCTGCATGATCTGGAGAACTGGATCGGCTGTTATGCGCCGGGCGCATCGTGCTACCAGTACAACCCTCTGCTGCACGGCCCGTTCCAGTTCCACCTCATCGCCTTCGTCTATAGAATCAGCCAGTTGCTCGGCGCGCCCGATAACGGAGTCAATACGACGACGGTGCGCATCGGGGCGGCTACGCTGGGTAGCGCCATTGTCATCCTGCCCTACTTCCTGCGTGACTTCCTGGGCAAGGTGGGGGCCTGGCTGGCTTCTCTGCTGCTGGCGGTCTCTCCCAGCATGGTCTACTTCTCGCGCTTCGCCCGTGAAGATATCTACCTGGCCTTCTTCACGCTGCTGCTGGTGGTCGCTGCCGCTCGCTATATCCGCACGCGCCAGATGCGCTGGATTATCATTGGCGCGGCTGCCTTCTCTCTCGCTTACGCAACTGCCGAAGCCACGTTTCTGACTATTGCCGTCTTCGGCAGTTTCCTCGTCGGCCTGCTCGTCTGGGAGATCGGTCTGCGCATACGGCTGAACCTCGACGATACACAGGAGGGCGAGCATCCCTGGTATCTGCCGCGGACCGGCGCGCCCTTTTTGCTGCTACTCTATATCCTGGTGGCGGGGATTGCGGCAAAGATCATCTTCGGCTGGCTGGATGCCCTTTCCGTTTATATCACCGACCCGAAACACACGACCGCTTCTGACCTGTTTGTGCAGAACCTGAAAAATATCACGGTCGACATCATTCCCTGGCTCGGCATCCTGCTTGGCGTCTATGTGCTGACTATTCTCTGGCGCGAGATGCGCGGAACCATCCCTGTAGAGGGCAGGCGCGGGCTGGCGGCAAAGCTACATCCACAGGTGCAGCGCACGCTCGATACTATCCTGACCATGCCCTGGACGCACTGGTTCTTCGCTCTGCTGGTGGCCTGGGCCATTTTCCTGGACCTCTTCACCGTCCAGTTTACCAACATTCGTGGCGGCATCGGCGATGGCATCTGGGCCGGCCTCTATTACTGGCTCCAGCAGCAGGAGGTAGCGCGCGGCGGCCAGCCCTGGTACTACTACCTGATCCTGATTCCCCTCTACGAACAGATCGGCGTCGTCTTCGGCATTGTGGGCGCGATTCGCTGCATCGTGCGCCCCACTCGCTTCCGCCTCTTCCTGCTCTACTGGACGGTCGGCAACCTCGTCATCTACTCCTGGGCAGCGGAGAAGATGCCCTGGCTGATGATTTTCATTACCATGCCCATGATGCTCCTCGCCGCTATTGGCCTGGAACCCATCGTCGTCACGGTACTCAATTTCGTCAAACAGTGGTTTAACCGAACTCCTGTGCAGGCGCCGGAGCAAGCGGCAGAGAACAGCAATGGCGCAACTCCCGTTCTGCCGCCTCGCTCGCGCCCTCGCAAGCGTGTGGGCGCGCTCGCGGGAACGGGCGCGATACTCGGCCTGCTGGCCGCGCTTCTGTTGCTGGTGCCGACGCTGCACAACATGTATGAAGTGAGCTACGTCGAACCGGCGGACGGCCCCCACGAGATGATGATTTACGTGCAGACGACGACCGATGTCAACATCGTGATGGCAAAAGTGGATGCGCTGGATCAGAAGCTCTACGGCGGCAAACACCTGTTGACCATCGGCCTGACCAACGATGCCACGTGGCCCTACGCCTGGTACCTGCGGGACTACCCCAACGTCTGCTTCAACTATCCCAACGGCTGTCCCGCCATCGCCAAAGACATCCCGGTCATCATCACCGGCGGCGATGATATCGGCGGCTATATCGCGAGCTACCAGAAGGGCTATGCCTATCACCAGTATCACATGCGTACCTGGTGGGACGAGGGCTACAAGCCGCCCCCCTGTATTCCCGATGCTTCCAACAACAACTGCGCCGGGCAGCAAGAATATGGCGGCGTCGGCCCCTGGCTCTGGTTCAGCTACGGCGATAACCCGCCGCCTAACGCGAAATTCAATCTCGGCCTCGCCGTCCAGCACATCTGGCAATGGGAGTGGCAGCGCCGCGCCATCGGTTCCACCGACGGCGCCTACGACATGCTCCTCTTCATCCGCAAAGACCTGCTGAGTACGGGCGTGACACCGTAAGTTTCTACAAGAGAAGTGAGCGGCAAGAGCGCGGACGTCCACACTCTTGCCGCTCACTTCTCTTGTAGAAATCCTTTCTCCCGTAAAAACTCAACCAGCACTCGCGCCAGTTCCTCGTCAGACCCCTCGACAATTCTTGTTTTGCGACCCGTTGTGCCACCCGCAAGAATCTCGCCAATGCGCTCGAAGGCGCTGTGGTGGCTGTCTGGCGTGGGGATGTGGCGCGGGAGCGGACGCGGGACGTGTATTTCAAGCAGGGTAGTTTCGTCGGCCTCTTCCAGAGCAGTGCTATCAAACCACAGTGTGGGATCGTAGACGGGGATTTTCGCTTTGAGCGCGGCCATGTGGGCGGGGAGCGAGGGATAGCGCGGCTCGTTCAGGTCGGCGGTGACGGCCAGCAGGACCGGGGGCTGCGCCTCAAGCAGTTCGCGGTAGCCGCGTTCGAGCTTGCGCGTGGCCTGCAATAGCGGTGCGCCCTCATCCCTTTGCTCTTCACGCTTGAGAGAGAGTTGCGCGACGTTGGTGATCTGTGGCAGGTCGAGCAGTTCGGCCAGGGCAGGCCCGACAACGCCTGATGATCGGTCGCTGGCGCTATCGCCACATAACACGAGATCGGGCGTGGGGAAGAGTTGCTGAATGCTGGCGGCAAGCGCGGCGGCAACGGTAAATGGCCCCCATTCGGCAGCATCCGGGTTCCACAGGCGCACAGCTTCGTCGGCCCCGATGGCGAGCGCAGTACGCAGCGCGCTCTCCGCGTCCTGCGGCCCCAGCGTTATCGCCAGTACTGTTGCGCCGACCTGCTCCTTCAGCCGCACTGCCGCCTCGACGGCGCAGGCATCGGCGGCGTTGAGAACCTGTACAAAACGCTCTCGGTCCACTTCGCCGCTGATGGGGTTAACATAGACCGAACTGCTATCCGGCGTTTGTTTAACACATACACAGATACGCACGATTGCTCTCCTGTCCCAGGAAACTGGTGCGTTATTACGACTACGATGCGCGGAAGCTCACGCCCCAGCCGCCGCGCGGGTATTCCCACTCAATGGCCTTGCGCTCGCAGGCCACGTAGCAGGTGCCGCATTCAAGACAGTGTTCGTAGGAAAAGTGCATCTCATCACCGAGCAGCTCGAACAGACCCGCCGGGCAGACAAACACGCACGGCGTCGTATCGCACCCCTTACACTCCTCCGTTCGCACGCGAATGTGCGGCGTTTTGTCCACTTTGAAGCGTACCAGTTCTAATCGCTCCTCAATTGGTTGCATATGCTGCTCCTGTCGATACTGCCCCTTAGAAAAATAACGCCCGTCCCGCCTGCCAGCCATCACGTATCAGCGCGCGCAGTGGCACTTTGCCGCGCAGGGTATCGAGCATGGTGCGCCCGATTTTGCGGCGCGGCTTGCCGTTGGAGCGAAAGGCGTTTTCGGCGATTTCGCATAGCAGTTCGGGATAGACGTTCTGCACACGTTCGTTCATGGCGAAGGTGGGCGCGCCGCGGAAGCGTTTCAGGTCTTGCAGCACGAAACTCTCTTCGAGCAGTTTACGATAGCGAGTCATGCTGCGTGCGGAAAAATCGTTTGCGGCGTGCGCTTCCTGCGCGGCCTGCGCGGCAGCCAGCCCGGAGGCGATGGCGAAATTCATGCCTTCCAGGAAGAGACCGGCGGCAAAGACGAAGGCTGCCGCGTCACCCACCACCATCATACCGGCGCGCGAGAGCTTCGGCATCATCGACCAGCCGCTTTCGGGAATCATGTGGGCCGAATATTCCAGCGTCACGCCGTTGCGTACCAGGGGCGCGACCGCCGGGTGCTGCTTGAAGCGGTCGAGCAGGTCATAGGCGCGCACCCGCTTCTCGGCCAGCGAGGCAATCTGCGTCACCACGCCGAGGGAGAGTGTGTCGCGGTTGGTGTAGAGGAACGCGCCGCCTTTGACCTCACCGGAGGCATAGCCCACGTACTCGTTGGTCATGCCCTCGTCCCCGTTCAGGTTGAAACGTTCCTCAATGGTGCGCGCGTCCAGTCGAATAACCTCTTTCACGCCTAGCGTCATCTCGTGGGCGGAAAACTCTTTTTGCAGCCCGGCCTTCTTCGCCAGAAACGAGTTCGCGCCATCGGCGGCAATCACGATGGGGGCGTAGAGATCGCCGTTTTCACGTCGGCAGCGCACACCCACAACCTGCTCCCCATTGTAAAGTAGATCATCCACTACTGTCGAGGGGATGAGCATGGCCCCGGCTTCCTCCGCCTTCCCGGCGAGCCAGCGATCAAATTTTGGCCGCAGGATGGTGAAGCCGTTGTAGGGCGGTTCGGCAAAATGGTTCGTGCGGAAGTCGAAAGCGAAGGCGGCATCCTGTGACAGGAAGGTAATCACGCGCCGCGTCAGGTAGCGTTCGACCGGGGCCTCGTCCAGATAATCCGGCAACAGCCCGGCCAGCAACTGCGGCGCATAAAGGGCCGCGCCCGAAACGTTCTTCGCCCCGGCGTACTCTCCCCGCTCGATCAACGCCACGTTCAATCCGACGCGCGCCATTGCCAGCGCCGCGCTGCTCCCTGCCGGGCCGGCGCCAACCACGATGGCATCGAATTGTTGCTTCCCCTCCATGACGGATCTTCACTCCTGTTCGACAGCCTGAAATAGCTCAAGCCCTGTGGAGAACATTATAACACCCGCGCTCAGGAATGTTCCAGCACGATTTTGCCGATTGGCTCCCCGGATTGCAGGATGCGGTGCGCCTCTGCCGCCTGCTCGACCGGCATAGTGCGGTCGATAACGGGGTTGATGCGGCCATCGGCAATTTTTTGCAGAATTTCTCGCTCTCTATCCACTGTTGTGTGCATCAGGCCGCCGCCGAGGACATCGACCCGTTTGAGCCGCCATGTTTGCGTGTCGACGGTGGCTTCACGCCCCCCCAGGTTGCCAACCAGCACGACGCGCCCGTCTGGCTTACAGGCGGTGATGCTATCCTGGAGTGTGCTGCCGACCAGTTCCAGCACGAGATTGACCCCTCCTGCTTTCTGCACCGCTTCACCGACGTTCTCCTGACGATAAAATATCACCAGGTCGGCGCCCAGAGCGCGCAATTCCTGCGCCTTCTGTTCGTTGCTGGCGGTTGTCGCGACCCAGCAGTGCTGGTCTTTTGCCAGTTGAATCGCCATCGACCCTACGCCGCTGGCCCCGGCCCAGATTAGCACCCGCTCTCCAGGTTGGAGGTGGCCGATATCGAACAGCCCTGACCACGCTGTTGACGAAGTGAGTCCCGCTGCTACTGCCTGCTGGAAGCTGACCCCATCAGGGATGCGCACAAGGTCTTCGGCTGGCACGGCGATGACTTCGGCATAACCGCCTCCCCCTTTCGCAGCAAGGGCGCGGGTCGTCATGACGCGCTCGCCTTTATGGAATCCATTGGAATCGGCCAGCACAACGCCAGAGGCCTCCAGTCCAGGCGTGAAGGGCAGCTTCTCGACCGGCCTGCTGCCGTTGCGCTGGAACATATCCAGCCGGTTGACGGTCGTCGCCTTTACCTGCACCAGTACATCGTTGGGGCCAGGGATTGGCTCAGGCACTTCTCTTGACTGCAAAACCTCTGGTTCACCGTAATAATCGAATTGTACTGCTTTCATCTGCTTTCCCCTTTATCATAAGCTGTGCCGTGATACATAGATCATGCTCTTTCCATTGTATGCCTGATCGAGCTACAAATGCAAAGCCAGGAAAGAGAAAAGCATCGTGATGAGAACCCATTACGGAAACAGGTGAATGACCGCTTTCAGTTTGCCCTGAATCTCCCACTCGTCATCCCACTCGTCGGCGCTGACGAAGATGGGACTCATGGCGGCGTTTTCCGGCTTGAGCTTGATCTGTTCCTTTTCCTGATAGAACCGCTTGACCGTTGCCTCGCCTGTCAGACGGTGCGTCGCCACTACGATATCGCCGTTCTCGACATGTTTTCCGCGCTCAACGAGAATGTAATCGCCGTTGTGGATGCCCGCGTCGATCATCGAGTTGCCCTGCACGCGCAGACCGAAGGTATCGCTGGCATGCGTGGGTGGAATCAAATCAAGGGTGTACTGCGGCTCCTGCGAAATGGTCAGTGGCAGGCCAGCCGCGACATCCCCGTGAATGGGCAGGCCCTGCTGGTGCCGAGGCCCGTGATAGGGCCGACCCTGGCAGTCCTTCAGCACCCGAATGCTGCGATTCTTCCCCTTTTCGTGCCAGATATAGCCCTCTTTCTCAAGCTTCTCTAAATGGTACGCAATATGTCCAGAAGAGCCGGAGGTAAGCACCATCTCGCCAATTTCCCGATTGGTCGGTGACTGCCCCTCGTTCTCTTCCATATAGTCAATAATTGCCTGCAAGATTTTTCTTCGTGCCGCGCTCAACTTTGTTGCCATATTTCCCTTCCTTTTCAATTAGAATATACGTTCTACATTCATTTTACGTTAAGTTGAGTGGAAAGTCAATAGCGTTTTGCAAAGTTGGAGAAAGGGCCAGGGCGGAAGCCAGCGCCCCTGGCCCTGGCCGCCTTGTCTTAGCCCCTGTACAAGGTGATATACTGACTTCACAACACATAAAGACATCAAACGTGGAAAGGACAGCATCTTGGATAAGCTCCCATTGCTCATTGGTCACAACGATACGCTATTAAGTCTTGCCCTGGGGAAGCATGGGCAAGGGCGCAGCTTTTTTGAACGCAGCGAGCAGGGCGATATTGACCTGCCCCGCGCGCGCGAAGCGGGGCTGGCTGGTGGCTTCTTTGCCGTCTTTGTGCCACAGGAGGCGCAGGAGCGGCATTCCACTTCTCCCAAACCTGAGCCGCGCAAGCCCGGCGAATTGCGCCAGCCGCCCGGCATTGAACATGACTATGCCCTGCGTGTCACCATGGAAATGGTGGCTGATCTGTTCCGGCTGGAAGCCGCCTCTGGCGGTGAGGTAAAAGTTGTACGTACTGTGGGCGAACTGATAGCTTGCCTGCAAACGGGGGTGCTGGCGGCCATTTTGCACTTTGAGGGGGCCGAGGCTATCGACCCCGATCTAAATGCCCTTGAAGTCTTTTATCAAGCCGGGCTGCGCTCGCTTGGGCCGGTCTGGAGCCGACCCAATATCTTCGCGCAGGGCGTCCCATTTGGCTTTCTCCACTCGCCCGATACGGGGCCAGGGCTGACCGAGGCTGGACGCGAGCTGGTGCGCGCCTGCAATCGTCTTGGTATCATGCTTGATCTCTCGCACCTTAACGAGCAGGGGTTCTGGGATGTAGCCAATCTCTCCGATGCACCCCTGGTCGCGACCCACTCCAACGCCTTCGCCATCAGTCCCTCGACGCGCAACCTGACCGATAAGCAACTCGACGCCATCCGCGCCTCACAGGGGCTGGTAGGCATCAATTTCGGCGTGCTTGACCTGCGCGAAGATGGGCTGGCGGAGCCGAACACCTCTCTTGACATCATTGTGCGCCACATCGACTACCTGGTTGATCGCCTCGGCCTCGACGGTGTCGCCTTCGGTACCGACTTCGACGGCACGCTCATCCCTGCTTCCATCGGGGATGTGACCGGGATGCTCAAACTGGTCGCTGCCCTGGTCGAACACGGCTATGATGAGGCGGCCCTGCGCAAACTGGCCTACGAAAACTGGCTCCGCGTTCTTGAGAGGACATGGAAATAATTCTAGCTTGAAAAACGCCGCCGACCTGCCATGCTGAAGGGCAGCGAAGCATCTCTGAGTGTCTACTGACCATGTGGCTATCAGAGATGCTTCGCTGCCCTTCAGCATGGCAGGTCTGAAGACGATTCTCATGGTATGGACGAGATACGTTTGTAACCAGAGAACGCCTTTCTCTGTGTAGAAAGTGATAGTTCGTATCCCGAATTGCTACAGACATCACGAGAAAGGAATTATAGCCATGACGGTCAGATTAGCGATAGTAACCATTCTGGTGCGCAATCTCGACGAGGCGCTGGAATTCTATACGGAGAAACTGGGCTTTGAACGGATTGCCGAGTTGCCCACCGGCAGTGGCGGGCGTTCGGTGACGGTCGCGCCACGTGGAGGACAGTACGTACAGATTGCTCTGACGGAGCCGGACGCGCAGGTGCAGGGGGAATCGGTGGCCCGCGCTCTGCGACAGCGTGTGGGGCAGAGTCCGCGCTGGGCCTTTTTCACCACCAACTGCCGGGAAACCTACAAGAGCTGGCATGGGCGCGGCGTCAAGTTCTTGAGCAGCCCAACCATCACTCCCTATGGCATGCAGGCAGATTTTGAGGATCTCTACGGCAACGTCTTCTCTCTGCTGGAACCCACGCCGCAGGTGCTGGCCCTGTTCGAGCGTCCTTAGCCGCCACACTTCCTACCACCTGTCATGCTGAGCGCGGCGAAGCATATGGGGCCAGCGCCTGATCGAGATGGCTTAGCAGAGATGCTGAGCGCAGCGAAACATGACAGGTGTGGGGGCCTGATACATTTCAGGAATCGCTCTCTATCAGCAGCCTGGTTGCCAGGGGCAGGATGGTATTGGCGTCGCCGAGCAGGCCCAGATCGGCCAGGGCGAAAATGGGGGCGCTGCGATCGGGGTTGATAGCGATAACGGTCTGCGCTTCGCGCATGCCGCTGGTGTGCTGGGCCGCGCCAGAGATACCGCAGGCGATATACAGGCCGGGGCGCACGCTTTTGCCCGTTGCCCCGATCTGCCGCTCGTGTTCGATCCAGCCGCGATCGGTTGCCACGCGCGTCGCACCGACGGCTGCGCCAAGTAAGCGCGCAAACGCCGCCACATGCGCAAAGCCCTCGCGCCCGATACCGCGCCCGCCCGCCACGATTCGCTCCGCCTCCTCCAGCTCGACCGCTTCCGGCGATGGGGCCTGCACGCCCAGACGACGGATGCGCTCACTGCCCGACTGTGCTGGAAGTTCAGGGATCAGGCGCGTGATGGCGAGTGGCGCCTCTGGATTTCCAGACGCTTGCCCGGGCAGGCCGCGCACACCCGGAACAAGGGTTGCCAGCCCTGTGCGGCCATGTAGCGTGGTGCGCGTCTGCGCGTAGGCGCGGCCATCGTAGAGCGAGCGCAGGGCGAACAGGCTATCATCGTGCAGGTCAAGGCTCAGGCAGCCAGGGACAAAGGGCAGGCGCAGGCGCGCAGCCAGGCGCGGCATCCAGTCCCGCCCGCTGGCCGTCGCGCTCGTCGCTATCAACAAGGGAGTATGTGCGCGTAACAACCACAACACTGCATTGACATACGCCCGGCAGGTGTAGTATGCTAAGAGCGGATGTTCCAGTATGTAGAGTTGTTGCGCGCCCGGTCTGGTGAGGAGGGTGGTCTCTGGCGGCACAGTGTCGGGCGCGGTGAGCAGAACGGCGCAGAGCCTTGCTTGCTCTGGCTGCGCAATCTCTGCAAGTTCGGCCAGCAACTCCATGCTATTTTCCTGAAGCTTTCCCTCGTGATATTCCAGTATCGCCCAGATTTCGGCCATCGCTCACCTCTTACCATACATCCAGTTCAGCGTTGCCAACATTATAGTGCCAGAAAGAATACTTCATCAAGAGAAGTATGCAATAAGACGCTTTACCTGCTTGCAATTAGAACAAATGTTCTGTATAATGAAGAAGCAATTGCGCGAGGAAGCAGGTAAAACTGGAACGAAGACAGAACGCGAGGAATAGAGAAGAGAGGTAGGCACACACGGTGTTCATCGAAAAGAAAGGCCTGATGAATCGTCTATCCGTTGTATCGATTTTTGTACGAGACCAGGATGAAGCCCTGCGTTTTTATACCGAGAAACTGGGATTGGAGAAACGGGCCGATACCACCTACGGTCCCGGTATGCGCTGGCTGACCGTCGCCCCGAAAGGCCGCAGAACGCCCGAAATCGCTCTGGCAAAACCCGACATCTCTTTGCACGGTGAAGAACAGACGGGCGCGCTCATGGCACATATCGGGCGTGGCACCACCTGGGTCTTCGAGACCGAAGATTGTCGCGCCGCGTACCGAACCCTGCTCGCTCGCGGCGTCACCTTTCTCTGCCCGCCAACGGAACAATCTTACGGCATCGAGGCTATTTTTGAAGACCTCTACGGCAACACCTTTGCCCTGCTGGAGCCATCGCCCGAAATCCGTTCCCGCCTGCGCGCCAGCGAAAACGCTCATGACTGGCTCTCGGTTGCGTAGATGCCGCCTGGCTGATAGAATAACGCAACAACAAAAACTCAAGAACAACAAGAGGTCATGCTATGTCGATGATGGAAGTCCCTGTTGGCCCGCATCGACTGATGCTTGTGGCTGAGCTTGCTCGCCTTACCCCGGCATACCTTTTTGACTGCTGGACAAAGCAGACCTGCTCTGTCAGTGGTGGCCCCAGGAGGCATTCGTTGAACCCCGGCTTGATGGTCGCTACCACTTTTCCTGGCCCACTATGAACTGGCATCTACACGGTCGCTATACCAGTTTTGAGCCGGGCCATAAGCTGGCTTTTACCTGGCACTGGGATCAGGAGCCGGAAAATACATCCGGGACAGCCGTCACCGTCACCTTCTCTTCTCTCGCAAAATTTATCGGAAAACGATATAATACTGGTAGGTTCATCATACCAGCGGTGGGGACACAGGGGTATGTTTGAACTTTCGGCAGACCTTCGTGTTGGCTAAATGATTGTACTATCTTCTACTTCAAGGAGGTTTTGACGTGACACACTTCGTCTTCCCGAACTCCGTATTCCTGCCCGTTGTTGTTGGCTTCTTCGGCCTCGGTACGGGCTACTTCATCTGGGGTGGCCAGGCCCTGTTTGGCTATCCTGAACCCTCGCCGGAGGTCAACAAGACGATGGGCATGTGGGGTCTGTGGATGCCCGGCTTCATGCAATTTGTTACCGGCATCGTTCTGCTGGTCGGTCTGACCTGGTTCAACGTCTTTGGTTATGCGCCCCCGCTCTACATGGCGGCCCTCGCCTTCACTGCATACGGCATTCACTGGTTCGCGATGGCTCACCGTCGCTTTATCGGATCAAGTGACCTGCCTGATGCCTGGATGGCGATTGCTTTCTTCATCCTCTCTGTCCTCGGCGTCGTCGTCTTCTTCGCCGCCGGAGATGTACCCGTCGCCATTGTCTTTATCGGCCTCTCTCTGATCTACCTGACAGAATCTCCGACGCGCTTCGGCGTCTTCCCCGGCGGTCGCCTGGTTGGCCTCTGGCAGTTCCTCACCGGCATCTGGCTGATGTACCTCACCTGGGCTGTGACGCTGGACACCATCTTCAAAGCTAAATTGTGGATTTAGCCTGCTTCACACTTGTGTGACCAACCGACTTATTGAAGAGCGACGCGGCTGGCCCTGTTGCAGCCCGTCTGCCAACGAGCCTGGGCGTCTCCGGTATGGATTGATTGGCCCCGTCCCCAGGCTGAACAGTCCATACCGGCGATCCCGCAGGCCAGCCGCCAGGGGTGGCCCTACTATTCTTCCCTTCGCCGACCTGGCTGTCTTCTACAGCTTGCACAAAGCGTATTGTTCTCTGCTCTGCTCTGTGAGTAGCACATTCGTAGAGAAAAGTTGAGCGGCAGTATGCCAGATAGTATGCCAGATCAGGAATAATGGGGGCAAGGACGTGAGTGCGCTGCTTGCTGTACTTGAGGTTGGGATTGTGTGTCATCAGGGTCATCTTCACACCACGTTTGTGCGTGTTAGTGGTGTACAGAAAGTGATTAGCTGGAAAGAAGGTATGGAGGATATGGGAGAACATTCAGCGTCAGTTATCGTTCACGCGCCTGTTCACGAGGTGTATGAATTCTTTACCCATTTCAATGATTATCCCAGATTCTTGAGTTTCGTGAAAAACGTCACCTACCACGACCACGATCGCAGCCACTGGGTGGCCGATATACTGGGACGTGACGAGTGGGACGCGGTAAACCAGGGCTGGGAAGAGAACCGCCGCGTAGGCTGGAGTTCCACCAACGGCTTCCAGAACGTAGGCATCATCACCTTCGAGGAGGTCGCGCCGGACAGGACACGCATCACCATGTCCATCAACTTCAAGACGCCACCAGGGGCGGAAGGCGACCAGCAGTTCCAGGCCACACTGGAGAAAGACCTGGCCGCTTTCGCCCAATGGGTCAATAGCTATCCCGCAGGCGCGCTCAATCCCCACTCGCCCCACTACCTGCTGAGCGGCAAACGGGTCAAATTTTCGGAACTCTCGCTCAATAGCAACATTGAGCCGGGCGAGGATTACGCGACAATGAAACGCCAGGAGATGCTCAATCGCAATACGGCGGAGGCCCCCGATGTCGCAGTAGACCCCAACGTAACTGCCGACAGCGATCTGGGCCTCGACCGCGATTACCGTGTCCCGCAGGAAGAGCAATATAACAACGGCGTAAGATTTCTCGACGCCTGATGCCCGCTTCGCCCACACCATGGCATGCCGTAAAAACGTGACCCCAACGTGTCATGGGTGCTGTCCTCACTAAGCTACCGAACTTATACCGGCAATGGCGTGTTGTACCTGTCGTTGGGCGAAGCGGGCCAATCGGAAACGTTCCAGCGAGACGGCGGGCTGCGTTTCGCAGAGCATGCTGCTGAGCAACTCTCCCAGCAGGGGGCCGAACTTGAAGCCATGACCCGACAGGCCGGTGGCGAAAACAATGCGCGGGTCATCGGGCAGGCGGTCCAGGATGAAATCTTCGTCCGGCGTCACGTCATACATGCAGCTATCGACCTGTGCCAGTTCCGCCTGCTGGAGCGCGGGGAGCAGGACGCGCAATTTGCGGGCCACCCTGGCGATCACCTGCTCCTCCGGCGGAGCAATTTCATCCGGGTCAATCGGCGAACCGAAGCTGTGTGAGGCAGCTTTGAGCCAGTATGGCCCCTTATTGTCTGTGCTGTGCATCGGGAAACCGTAGAGATCGCTGCTGATAAAGGCGGGGAAGGTGCCAACGCCAAATAACGAGTAGGGCAGACCGGCGAAATAGAGCAGGTACTGGCGGGTCAGGCGCACAGGCAGGCGCAGGTCGCGCAGCAGTTTGTGTACCCAGGGTCCCGTTGCCAGCACCACCCGCTCGGCGGCAAATTCTCCTCCCGACTGGCTGAACAGACGCACGGGTCGCGAGCGGTCATCATGTACCATGCGCTTGACGCGGCAGCCCTCACAGATTGTTCCCCCCAGATCAGTGATGAGAGCTTTGAGAATCTGCAAACAGGTGGAGGCGTGCAGGATGCCTGCCTCCTGATTATAGGTCATCAGATCATAGTTTTCGGTCGCGAACTGGGGAAAAAGCAGTCGGCACTGCTGCCGGGAAAGCTGCTCGCTTTGCAGCCCCAGCGCGCGTACATGGCGATAGGCCGGGCGCGTATACCCATCATCCATCCTCCCCAGCACGAGGACGCCGGTACGGGTGTAGACGCGCCGCTTTCCTCGCTGCTCCAACGCCTTCCAGCGTTTCAAGCTCAGGCGTACCATCTCAGAGTAGAAAGCATCATCCCCGTACTCGAAGCGCAGGAGCCGGGAAACGCCGTGTGAGGTGGCGCGCCGGTGATCCACAACTTCCTGTTCCAGCACTGTGACCTGCCAGTTTCCCTGTGAGAGCAGCGCATAGGCCGTCGAGAGTCCAACAATGCCTGCCCCCACGATCACAACTCTTTGCTGACGCACAATAACCATTCCTCCTCTTTTTTTCTGGATATGCCCCAGTATACCAGAGAGTACACTGAGAGTCAAGAAAATGCGAGAAATCATAGTTAAATGCTCGTCATTAATAACGTACAAATCTATTTCAAAGTTTATTAACAATGTAATATCTTTGTTAGGAACATGTTGTACAGAACGTGAGGGAAAAAGGCAACAATGGAATACCACATGCTTACAGAATGTGATGGCAATGTGTAATATTGGTGTGAGGAATATGTTGTTCTTACGAACATGCTATACCACTACAAACCATCGCTGAGCGTGTCATGCTGAACGGTAGTGAAGCATGACACGCTCAGGTCGATTTTCTATAGGAGCAAACATGCCTCGGCGGCGAGCCAGAAGAGTTTTTCGCGCACAGAGGTGTGTGTATCCCAGTGGCGTGAGTCCCATTGCTCGCTGCTGAGATCATCGCCGCCGTAGAGGAGCTGGGCGAACTGCACGCCACGGAATTGGGCGACGGCGAAGAAGGCTGCGGCCTCCATCTCGACAGTCACGCAGCCCTCTGCTCGCCGCTCGCGCACCTTCGCTGCCGTTTCGCGATAGAGGCCGTCGGTTGTCCACGTTTTCGCGAGCAAATAATCGCAGTGATGGTCTTCCAGCACCTTCTGGATAGCGGCGACACCTTCCGGGCTGGCGTTGACCTCGCGTCCTGGGGGAAGATAATGGTAGGAGGTGCCTTCGTCTCGAATGGCGGAGAATGGCACGATGATATGCCCGACGGCGATATCGGGGGCCAGCACGCCTGCGCCTCCACAGGCGATAAATTTCCTGCTGCCCAGCGCGATCACCTCTTCCAGAAAACCGGCGGCCAGAGGCGCGCCCACGCCGGGGTGGAAAACGGCCAGTCGCCTGCCATCTACCTCCATTTCGTAAATCGGGTGCGTGCCGATCTCACTGCGCAGATGCCGGATAATCCTGGCTTTATGTTCGTGGACAAGTGTGGCGATCACATCTTGAAAGAAGCAGGCGACCGCGTGCTGCGGGATATCCATTGGCTTAAAAATCTTCGCGGGTTCAAGAATTGCCTCCGGCGAGCTATCAAACTCCAGAATGGGATATTGCTGCATCCTGTTTCCCTGTATCTCTTTATGATTTGCTGCGCTTACATTGGCCAACCATCTCTGGTAAATTGTTTCCTATAATGGTACAATATCTTTCGATTCATGGGAAGCGCAAATGCGTATGCAGGATACCGAATAAGATAACGGCGGCAAAGGAGTGTGTTGCTATTCGGACAGGAAGGGAGTGCGCGTGTACAGGTTTAAATGCTTTGATAGCGCCGAGTGTGGTGATAGTACGTCCGCTTTGGAAGCGATGATCAATGCATGGATGGAGGCGGAGCGGCCTCGCATTCGGTACATGAGCCAGACGATGAGAGGGGAGCATATCCTGCTCAGCTTCGTGTTTGAGGAATCGCGAGAACTGGAAAGGCGCGTCTCTGCCCAGGCGCAGGCTTCCCCGCTTCCTCGTTTCTTCGATGACGACGATTTTATCGATGATCGCCCCAGTAGTACCCACCTTCCTTCGATACAGCCGCCGCCGGTACATTAACTAAAAGCTATGTCAGAGAACCATAAAAATACGCCATATCTGATCTACTGTACCCCCGATGGGGAGATACGTGAGGAGCCGCGTTTGCAGGCGCTCGCCTCTGGAAACCGACCGCTGGAAGCCTCTGATTTGATCCCGTTGCCAGACGGCGTGACGCTTGCGATGATGCCTGACCGGCTGGCGGTCGGGCGCGAGCGTAATGGAGGGACGCGGGTAATTGCGCAGTCACGGGGCTGGGCTGCTGCTGCTTTGCTGCCTATCGGCTATACGCGCACATTGCTGCCCGCCTATGAGCAGGTGCCGGGAACGGAGTCGCTGCCGTTCTTCGGCTATACGGCCATCGCCGGGATGCATGGTCGCCTGTATGTCGCGGCCATCAAGACGGATGACCCGCGCAAGTGGCATCCACGCGCCTACAATCGCCGCACATTGACGCGGCTGGTTAGAGAGAAACAGCAGGCTTTCCCGAATAACCGGATTGTCGGCCAGCATGCCCATTGCGCGCTGGATTACTCCTGCCCGACGGCCAGCAATCTCTTTTTCGGGCGCTGGGAGATGGCGATTGCCGTCTCGCCTGGCTGCAACGCGCGCTGCGTCGGCTGTATCTCGAAGCAGGAAGAGGAAAACCTGATCTCGCCGCAGGATCGCCTGACCTTCATTCCTACCGTCGAGGAGATTGTGGAAGTGGCAGTGCCGCATCTGGAACAGGCCGAGGAGGCCATTGTCAGCTTCGGGCAGGGCTGTGAGGGCGAGCCGTTGTTGCAATATCACCGTATCGCGAAGGCCATCAAAGCTATTCGCGAGCGCACCGATAAGGGCGTCATCAATATCAACACCAACGCCAGCAACCCGCGCTGGCTGCAGCGGCTCTATGATGCCGGGCTGGATACTCTGCGCGCCAGCACGATCTCCGGCCATGCAGAGACCTATACCGCCTACTATCGCCCCCTCGGCTATAGCTTCGAGGACGTGAAGGAATCGCTCAAGCGCGCCCGCGACGCCGGTGTCTATAGCTCAATCAACCTGCTCTGCTTCCCCGGTCTGATCGACCGCGAGCGCGAGGTGGAGGCCCTGCTCTCGTTGGTCAGAGAGACGGGCCTGCGGCTCATCCAGTTGCGCAACCTCAACATCGACCCCGAAGTCCTGCTCCCGCGCATGCCCGCGCCGGACTCGATGGGCAAGGCCCTCGGCATCCCCACCCTCATCGAGACGCTGCGGCGCGAAGTCCCGGAAGTTGAGATCGGAAATTTCTCGCGACCGGTGAAGAGAATACGGGAAGCAGTATCATAGTCCAGCCACGCGCACAGCAGGCCCTACTATATTACGAGCATTCGTGCCGCCTGGGACGGCATCGTATATAGTAGGGCCACCTCTTGCGGGTGGCCTGCTGCGCAGGTGGCCTGCTGCGCAGGTGGCCTGCTGCGCAGGTGGCCTGCTGCGCAGGTGGCCTGCTGCGCAGGTGGCCTGCTGCGCAGGTGGCCTGCTGCGCACGTGGCCTGCAACCGGGTGACAGATCGTTCACTTTTTCCGTCTGTTCTTCTTGCGTGCTTGCTTCGCCATCTTGCGTTTGTTCTTTTCTTTCCGGTCGGCGTTACCAGTATG
>CADDYT010000025.1 GCA_902810755.1 Chloroflexota bacterium | reverse complement strand
CGTTCAAGTTCACTTCCTGATTCTGGAGTAGAGGGCCAGAAGAAAACGTCCTCGCGCCGGTTGGCGCGAGGACGTTTTCTTCTGGCCCTCTACCTTTTTAGTATTCCGGCATGGCCGGGGCAGCGGGCTTCTCCTTCTCAGGGATGTCGGTGATCAGGGCCTCAGTTGTCAGGATCATGGCGGCGATGCTGCTGGCGTTCTGCAGGGCAGAGCGCGTCACCTTCGCCGGGTCGATGATACCGGCCTCGACCATATCCTCGTAGTTATCGTCCAGCACGTTGTAGCCGTAGCGGTTGCTGTTATGCTCTTTCTGAGCGCGGCGCACGCCTTCGACCACCACCGAGCCGTCCTTCCCGGCGTTAATCGCCAGCTGGCGCAGCGGCTCCTCCAGAGCGCGGCGCAGGATGTTCACGCCGGTCGCGGCATCGCCGGTGGCGTTGACGTTGTTCAGCGCCTGGGTGGCATCGAGCAGGGCCACGCCGCCGCCGGGGACGATACCCTCTTCGATGGCGGCACGGGTCGCCGAAACGGCGTCCTCGACGCGGGTCTTGCGATACTTCAATTCCACTTCGGTACCGGCGCCAACTTTGATGACCGCGACACCGCCGGAGAGCTTCGCCAGCCGCTCCTGCAACTTCTCTTTGTCGTAGTCGCTGGTCGTCTCCTCGATCTGAGCCTTGATCTGGCGGATACGCGCCTGAATGGCTGAGGTCTCGCCTTTACCTTCAACAATCGTGGTCGTGTCCTTCGTCGAGGTCACGAGGCGGGCGGAGCCGAGATCGGAGAGCGTCGTGTTCTCCAGGCGGCGGCCCATTTCCTCAGAGATCACCTCGCCGCCGGTCAGAGCCGCGATGTCGCGCAGCATCTCTTTGCGGCGATCACCGAAGCCAGGAGCCTTGACAGCCAGCACATTGAGGATACCGCGCAGCTTGTTGACGACCAGCGTCGCCAGAGCCTCGCCGTCGACATCCTCGGCGATAATCACGATGTCGCGCTTGCCCTGCTGCACCATCTTCTCGATGACCGGCAGGATATCCTGTACCGCGCTGATCTTCTTATCGGTGATGAGGATGTACGGGTTCTCGATCACAGCCTCCATCTTCTCCGGGTTGGTGACGAAGTAGGCGGAAATGTAACCCTTGTCGATCTGCATACCTTCGACATACTCGGTCTCGAAGTTGATGCCGCGCGACTCCTCGACGGTGATGACGCCATCCTTCCCAACATGCTCCATCACCTCGGCAATCAGATTACCAATCTGCTCGTCGGCGGCGGAGATAGTCGCGACCTGCGCGATTTCCTTCTTGTTCTCAACGGGGATGGCAATGGAGTGGATGTAATCAACGACTGCCTGCGTTCCCTTATCGATGCCGGCCTTCAACTGCATGGGATTGGCCCCGGCAGCCAGGTTGCGCAGACCCTCGGTCACAATCGCCTGCGCCAGCACGGTCGCCGTCGTGGTACCGTCACCGGCAACATCATTGGTTCTGGTAGCCGCCTCTTTGAGCAACTGCGCGCCCATGTTCTCAAACGGCTCCTCAAGCTGGATCTCTTTCGCGACGGTCACGCCGTCATGGGTGACGGTCGGCGCGCCGAACTTCTTATCCAGCGCCACGTTGCGGCCCTTGGGGCCAAGCGTCGTCTTCACGGCATCGGCCAAAATATCAATGCCCTTTTTCAATGAACGACGCGCTTGCTCGTTAAACTCAATCTGTTTGGCCATACGAATGCATTCCTCCTCTTATCCAACGAACTACCCGATGACTGCCAGAAGATCATTCTCTTTCAGCACCAGGTATTCCTGACCATCAAGCTTGAACTCTGTGCCGCCGTACTTGGCGAACAGGACGCGATCGCCGACATGTACATCCAGCGGAGCGCGCTCGCCATTATCGAGCAGACGGCCAGAGCCAACGGCCACAACAGTCCCTTCCTGTGGCTTCTCTTTCGCCGTGTCAGGGATCACAATGCCACTCTTCGTGACTTCCTCTTTTGCAGCAGGCTTCACGACCACGCGGTCGCCAAGTGGATGAATGTTTGCCACGACATCTACTCCTTTTCCTGAAGATATACCCCTGCCGATCGGCACAGGGTTGCCAGACATGAGATTCCGAAGTCCTATCGTCTCCAGGTCTGTGAAACGGGTTGTGTCCTCTCCGCAGGTATCCATGA
Source organism: Chloroflexota bacterium (assembly GCA_902810755.1). The sequence goes on along the minus strand of CADDYT010000025.1, from coordinate 53,512 downwards.
AACAGGTTCTCGATCAGCCATATCATTGCTCGATTGGCGGTCAAGCATAATCTCTATCATAAAATCATGCTTATCATTATTAACACGAGAAACCTTCTGTCGGAAGATACTGCGAATAATCACAGCTACAGGGGCCGCCCGCCGCGCAGCCTGCGCAACAGTACGGCTTGCCCTGCACAACGGTTGGAGGCCAGAGAATCTCTATCTCGCAGTTGGCGCAGCGTAGCGCCGTCGCCTGCTCTGGATGCTGGCGATCCTGCGTTGTCTGCTTCTGCTGTGATTGCTGTCTCGCGTCCATTGCTTTTCTCTTGCCTGCGACCTTCCAGTCACTACCCGTTCGACTTTCCACCACCTAGTGTGCCACACGTTCCGTTAGAACGTCATAGGAGAAGTGTTAGAGAAGTGTTAGAATCCGCGCCAGGCGTGATATAATGATGGCAACAAGAATCCTTACGAAGAGGTATGCAGCATGGCCTATATTTCCAGCACCGACGGCAACAGCCACACCATCGATACCGGGGAAAACACGCCGCAGCGCACCATCACCATCGACGGCACGCCCGTCACTATCGACTGGCGCAAGATCGCGCCGCTGGCCGCCGCAGAAACGGGTACAGGCACACACGAAACAGGGGGGCGTTACAGCCTCATTATCAACAATAAGTCCTACGAAGTCTTCGCCCGCCGCCTCAATAAGCCAGACGAGGGCGAGAGCCAGACCTACGAAATCTTTTTCGCGGGCCAGCGTTTCGAGGTGCAGGTTGAAGACGAACGCACCCGCTCCCTCACGAGCGCAGCCGCGTCGGCACACAGCAGCGGAGAAGCCAGGATACGCGCCCCCATGCCCGGCCTTGTCATCGGCGTTCCCTTTGAATCCGGTGCCTCCGTCACGCGCGGCCAGACCGTCGTCATCCTCGAAGCCATGAAAATGGAAAACGACCTCTCCACGCCCATCAACGGCACCATCAAAGAGATTCGTGTCAGCAAAGGCCAGACCGTCAACCAGGGCGACGTGCTGGTGGTGGTGGCGGGAGAGTAGAAGCTCTCTTCACCTTCACCTGCGTCTCTACACTCCACTGTAGGGCATTATCCGTAGGCTCTGTGAAGGAGACTGATTTATAAAATCAATGCCAGCTTCCCCCTGATATGCTATAATTGCAGTGGATAAGGGAGAGAAAGGGGGTTGTTTCATGGATTTGCATGAGAGTAAGAGCGCCGGAGAGTGGCGGGAGACAACGGCTCGCGGCGCGAAGAAGCGGGCGGCGGAACGCAAAGAACGATTTACGACCGGCCCGGCTTCGGATATTGTGGTGCCAGACCTCTCGACGGAGGAAGATTTAGAGGGCTTCGACGCCCATACGCAACTGGGTTATCCCGGCGAATTTCCCTTCACGCGGGGCGTTCACCCCGGCATGTATCGCTCGCGCCTGTGGACGATGCGCCAGTACGCGGGCTTTGGCACGGCGGAAGAGTCGAATAAACGCTATCACTTTCTGCTTTCACAGGGGACAACCGGCCTCTCCGTCGCCTTCGATCTACCTACGCAGATGGGCTATGATGCCGATAATCCCCTGGCGGAGGGCGAGGTGGGCAAGGTGGGCGTCTCTATCTCCAGCCTGGAAGATATGGAGACGCTGCTCAACGGCCTGCCGCTGGATCGCATCAGCACCTCTATGACCATCAACGCGACGGCCAGCATCCTGCTTTCGCTCTATATCGCCGTCGCGAAAAAGCAGGGCGTCGAGCTGCGCAAGCTCTCCGGCACGGTGCAGAACGACATTTTGAAGGAGTATACCGCGCGCGGCACCTACATCTACCCGCCGCAGCATTCTATGCGCATCATCACCGATATCTTCAGCTATTGCGCGCAGAACATCCCGCGCTGGAACACCATCAGCATCAGCGGCTATCATATCCGCGAGGCGGGGGCGACCGCCGTACAGGAAGTGGCATTCACGCTCTCCAACGCCATCGCCTACGTGCAGGCTGCCATCGAGGCCGGGCTGAATGTCGATACCTTCGCGGGCCAGCTTTCCTTCTTTTTCAACAGCCACAACAACCTGTTTGAAGAGGTGGCGAAGTTTCGCGCCGCCCGCCGCATGTGGGCGCACATCATGCGTGACCGCTTCCACGCGCAGGATGCGCGCTCGATGATGCTGCGCTTCCACACGCAGACCGCCGGTTCCACGCTGACGGCGCAGCAGCCCGACAACAACGTCGTGCGCACGGCCTACCAGGCGCTGGCGGCAGTGCTGGGCGGCACGCAGTCCCTACACACCAACTCGAAGGACGAGGCGCTCTCGCTGCCCACCGAAGAGGCGGCGCGGCTGGCCCTGCGCACGCAGCAGATACTGGCCTACGAGACCGGCGTCGCCGATGTCGTCGATCCCCTGGCGGGATCATATTATGTCGAGTCGCTGACCAACGCCATTGAGGAACGCGCCTGGAAATATATCGAGCGCATTGATGAGCTGGGCGGCAGCGTGCGGGCCATCGAGCGCGGCTTCATGCAGGCAGAGATCGAGCAGGCGGCGTATGAGTATCAGAAGGCGCTGGAAAAAGAGGAAACCATCGTCGTGGGCGTCAATCGTTTCACGCAGGAAGAGGAGCAGCGCCCGCCCCTGCTGCGCGTCGACCCCGAAATTGGCAGACGGCAGGCGGCGAAGCTGGCGGCCCTGCGCCAGCGCCGCGACAACGAGCGCGTGCAGCAGACGCTCGCTGCCCTGGAAGACGCCGCGCGCGGCACCGACAATCTCATTCCATTGATTATCGACGCCGTTGAGGCATATGCTACGCTGGGCGAGATCAGCGACGCCATGCGCCGCGTCTTCGGCGAGCAGAGGGAATTTCGTAGTATCGAATAACGTAGAAACGTGAGCCAGTAGCATGACACAGTGGAATTTAGATGGGGCAGCGGATGCCGTGCTGCCCGCGCGCGACGCCGAGCGCAGCGCGTCCAACTTTGAACGCGAGCGCGCGCTGCCCGCGCATACAGCCGAGGCGCCCATCGGCGTCTTTGATTCGGGCGCAGGTGGCCTGACCATCCTTGCGACGCTGCGGCAGGAACTTCCCCACGAGAACTACATCTATATTGGAGATACCGCCCACGTCCCCTACGGGCAGCGCAGCGATGGCGAGATCACCGAACTTTCTATCGCCTCCGTGCGTTTCCTGGTTGAGCAGGGAGCAAAACTGGTGGTGGTTGCCTGCAACACCGCCTCGCAGGCCGCGCTGAACACCCTGCGCGCGACATTCAACATTCCGGTTGTGGGTGTCGTGCCGGCGGTGAAGCCGGCGGCACGGGCCACGCGCAAGGGGCGTGTGGGTGTAGCCGCGACGAACCAGGCCGCGAAAGCCGCCTATCTACAGCACCTGATCGACGAGTTTGCCGAGGGCATCCAGGTCTACGCTATCGGCTGTCCCGAACTGGTGGCGCTGGTCGAGGCGGGTATTTTCGATGGGCCGGAGGCGGAGCAGACGGTGCGCCAGGCTCTGCAGCCGCTGCTTGCCGCCGATGTTGATGTCATCGTTCTCGGCTGCACCCACTTTCCCGCCATGCGCCCGCTAATCGAGCAAGTTGTGGGCAAACAGATTCAGGTCATTGACAGCGGCGCGGCCATTGCCCGCCGCACGCGCTCCGTGCTGGATGCCGAAGGCCTGATACATTCCGCCAGTGGGCCGGGCCGCGTTGACATCTGGTGCAGCGGCGATCCCATCGCCTTCACCCGCGTTGCCAGCAAGCTGCTGGGCTATCCCATCGTCGCACGACAAACGCCAGTTATACCTGCGCCATAGTTTTGAGAAACATCTGGAAACTACCAGAAGGACATGCGGCGATATGAAAGCCAGCAATTTTCAAGAAGGTTCACCCGGCCCGGAAGAATACGCCGACTCGATTCGCCAGCGCCTCGAAAATGGCCCACCACCAACGGCAATTCTGCGCCTCGCGGCCATCTCCACGAAAGAGGAGCAGTGAGTACCCCAGGGCGGCTGCCAGGGTCGCCCCCAGAAGCGTTAACTTCAGGCCGTGCCAACGCCGGGCAGGCCACCGACGCCGCCCCGGGCAGGCCACCCCCATAGGCGTTAACTGAAGGCCGTGCGAGCGCGAAGCAGGCCACCCCTGGCGGGTGGCCTGGGGACATGCCCGTCGGCCTGGGGGCCGAACACACCGGTCGAGGTTCTATTGTCCACTTCCAACGCCCGCTTGCTCAGGTAATTGAGCGGCGGCGACGCGCTGGCGGGCGCGAATGGCGGGGGCCTGGGCGCGCATGGTAGTGGCGACGGTGGCGCGGCGCACGACCCAGACGAAGCCGACGAGCGCGGCCCAGTTGATGACCCCGGCAACGACCAGAAAGACGATGGTGGGCAGGCCGAGCGCGTTCACGATCAGGTAAATCAGGCCGGTGACGAGTATGTTGCCCAGCGTCGTGGGAATGAGAATCAGCCAGGCGAATTGCATGAGCTGGTCGGCGCGCAGGCGCGGCAGCGTGCTGCGCACCCAGATGAAGACGAAGCAGAGCGTGTAAACCTTGACGAGAAAGTAGGCTAGCGCCAGAATATTGCCCAGGAAACCCCAGCCGGGGTTGTGCAGACCCGTCAGGAAGGCCACGCCGGGGCCGGACCAGCCGCCGAGGAAGAGGTAGGTAGCAATCGCTGAGACGATGGTCATGTTGCCATACTCGCCCAGGAAGAAGAGACCCCAGCGCATGCCGCTATATTCCGTCAGGTAGCCCGCGACCAGTTCCGACTCCGCTTCCGGCAGGTCGAAAGGCGAGCGATTCGTCTCTGCCAGGCCGCAGGTGTAGTAGATAATCAGCATCAAAGGCTGCACCAGGAAGAACCATGCCCAGGGCGTGAAGCCCTCAAAGACGAAATCGAAGAAGCCAATGCCCTTGCCGGGCCACAGGTTCGAACTCTGGTAGTTGACCATGTCGCGAATGGAGATAGTGCCAATGCCGCTGTTGGTCAGCACGCTGGTCAGCATAACGACGCCCACCAGCGCCAGCACGAGCGGCAGTTCGTAGGAAATCATCTGCGCGGCGGAACGCAGGCCGCCGATCAGCGAATATTTGTTGTTGGAACTCCAGCCGGCCATGACCACGCCTACTACATCGATGGAACTCATCGCGACGTAGTAGACAATGCCGGTCGCCAGCGCCGTTCCCGGAAAGCTGACGTAGGGCGAGAAGGGGATGACGGCGAAGGCCGCGAAGACGGGCGCGAGGAAGACAGCCGGGGCGATCAGGAAGACCGCCTTATCGGTGCGCACTGCGTGAATATCCTCTTTCAAGAGCAACTTGCCGACATCGGCCACCGTCTGCAAGAGGCCCCAGGGGCCGGTATGGATGGGGCCATAGCGATCCTGCATCCAGGCCATCACTTTGCGTTCGGCCAGGATGAGCAGCACGGCGCTGGTCATGACGAACCCGAACGCTGAGAGGAACAGGACGACGAACTGCAAAAAGTCCCATGAAAAAATGCCGTTCAGCAACTGGGTGCCAATATTATCACCAAATATAACTGCGATATGCATACGATAACTCCCGTGTGTTTAATCACGCCTGGAACCGGTAAGCCCATGTTATGTCATGCCGGGAAAAAGGCCCTTTGACATGTCATGCAGAGCGGCAATGAGCCGTTCGCCCTGAGTGCCGCGAAGGGGAAGCATCTGATCTCGCCGTGCGCACCAGGTGGTTGCCCCGGATGCTTCGCTCGCGTTCAGCATGACATGAGGGTACTGGTTTTATTTGTAAAAATGCTTTATCGATCAACCTCGCCGAGAACCAGGTCGAAACTGCCCATGATGGCGACGGTGTCGCTCATTTTATGACCACGCAGCAGCTCCGGCAAGAGTTGCAGATTGACGAAGGATGGGCCGCGCAGCTTGGCGCGCCAGGGATATTCGCTGCCATCGCTGATGAAGTAGACGCCCAGCTCGCCCTTACTGCTCTCAATGGCGAAGTAGGTCTCGCCGCGCACAGGTCGCAGCGCCACCGGGACGCGCACGCTGATCGGGCCGCCCGGAAGCTGGTCAAGCACGACTCTGCAGAGGCGAATACTTTCGTAAATCTCCTGGACGCGCACTTTGTAGCGAGCGAAGCAGTCGCCCTCCTGCCGCACCTGCGGGTTGACCTTGACCTCACGATAGGCCATGTAGGGGCGATTGACGCGCAGATCCCAGTTGACGCCGCTGGCGCGCAGCATGGGGCCGGTCAGCCCGTAGGCAATGGCCTGCTGCGGGTCGATATAGCCGACGCCCTGCGTGCGGGCCTCGAAAATTTCGTTGCCGGTGATCAGCGTCTCCAGTTCGCCCATGTGCTTCTCAAAGGTATCCAGGAAGGCTTCGCACTCGGCGAGCCAGCCCTTCGGGAAATCGTGCAGCACGCCGCCCACGCGCATATAGTTGACGTTGAAGCGGCTGCCGCCGAGGGCCTCAAAGAGCGAGAGGATACCCTCGCGGTCGCGGAAGCACCAGAGGACGGGGGTGAAGGCGCCGAGGTCGAGCAGGTAGGTGCCGATGCCCACCAGGTGGCTGGCCATACGCTGCATCTCGCCGACCAGCAGGCGAATATACTGCGCGCGGCGCGGCGGCTCAATGCCCATCACCTGCTCGACCGCGCCCACGTAAGCCGTCTCGTTGAGCATGGGCGAGAGGTAGTCCGCGTTGTCCATGTAGCGGATACCGCCCATGACAGGGCGGTTTTCCAGAATTTTCTCAATGCCTCGGTGCAGGTAGCCAATAACCGGCGTGCATTCCACCACCGTTTCGCCTTCCAGCGTCAGCACCAGGCGCAGAACGCCGTGCGTGCTGGGGTGCTGCGGCCCCATGTTCAGCACCATTTCCTGTGTAACTAACCCCTCTGCCCCTTCTACAAATTGTGTATTTGCACTTGTATCTCGACTTGTAACCATTGTATTCCTCTTGTATTCCCTGTTACGCGCGCGGTCGCTGCTGCCGGGCCTGCATGATCTTGCGCAGGCGAAGCGCGAAACTGATTGTCCAGAGCAGCGCCATCAGCGCAGCCATGCCGCCGTACAGGTTGTGATTCGGGTCCGCGTAAAAAAAGAAAAAAGAGAACGCCATGCCCCAGCAGCCCAGCGCGACCAGCGCGGGAAAGAATGTACTCTGTATCTCCTGCATGGGCGACGGGCGCGTCTGCGGCCTGACAGCTTGTGACGCTGGCCCGCCTGCTGGCATGCTCTTCGTCAGCGGCATGCCTGCGGCGCTTGCCGCTGACGATGCAGGCGGTGACGGCCTGCGCGTCGCGCTCTTTTTCCGTTGTTTTGTCTTTGGCATAGCCTCTACAGCATTTCTTTATGACTGATTGATCGACGACTGCGGCTCGTTGACCGAGCGGCGCTGCACTTCTCCGCTTTCGCCCGGCACAGACTCGCCGACATAGGTGGCGTTCTCCTGATTGGCCTGTTCCGGCTCCCCGTGGAAGGAGTGGCCGAAGGTGGGGGTGCCAGGATGCAACCGTTCCTCCATGCCCTGGCCCAGCCGCTTCTGCACCACACGCTCGATGCCCTTCTGCTGGAAGGTCCCGGCGACGGCCATGTTCGGGTCAACCTGCGTGGTGGCGCGATCTTTGACGGTCATCGGCACCTGATGGAAGCTCTTGAGCAGAGGATAGCCCTGGAAATCATCGTCCAGCAGGATGCGGCGCAGGTCAGGGTGACCGGCGAATTTGATGCCGAAGAGGTCATAGGTTTCGCGTTCGAGCCAGTTGGCGGTGGGCCAGACGGAGACCACGCTGTCAACTTCCGGGTTCTCGCGGTCGATGCGCACTTTCAGTTGCAGCAATTGCTGCCGCGTCAGCGAACGCAGGTGGTAGACGGTCTCCAGATGGGTCAGCATATCGACGCCGGAGATGCAACTGAGCAGATCAAAGCCGAGTTGCACGCGCAGGAAGCGGCAGACGGGCAACAGGTGCGCGCGTTCAATATCCAGACTGAGAAAATCGCCTTTGATCAGAACTGGCTTCACCGGCTGGCCGGTAATCTGCTCGATGGGAGCCAGGTCACGCGCCAGGGCGGCGTTCTGATCGCGATAGCCGCCCGTGCCGGTCTGCAAGCCCCTGGTGCGCGGTACTAAATCCATCGCGTTACCCCTTTCCTCCATGCATAGACCAGGCCGAGCGCGAGTACAACAATAAAGAAGAGAATTTCAACAAAGCCGAAGAGGCTTAACTGCTTGAAAATGATTGCCCAGGCGATAATGAACACGATATCGACATCGAAGGCGACGAAGAGCAGGGCAAAGATGTAGAAACCAAGCGGGTACTGCACCCATGCTGAACCAATCGGCACCTCGCCGGATTCATAGGTTTGCAGTTTCTCTCGCGTTCGGCTATGTGGCGCCAGTATATTGACCACCGTCATGGTCGCGAGGACGAAAGCGAAACCGGCGGCGAGCAATATAGCGGCATACAGGTAATTCACACTGACAGGTGTAGACACGAATCTTCCCTCCACTATCTGTCCCTGCCAATCCAGAGCGCCGCGCTTCACGGCAGCTTCCTCTGACAGAAACTAGAAGATGCTGCATAGATTATAGCACAGGAGAAAAGGGGCGACAATTGAGCTTGCATCACCACAGCGGGTTCATGACCAGCCCGGTGATCAGCTTTGGATAGAAGTAGGTGGCCTTTTGCGGCATCAACTCCCCGACCTGCGCGACCTCGCTGATCTGTTGCACCGGGGTGGCGTTGAGTAACAGCGCCGCCTGTGCCTCCCCCTGCCGAACGGCCTGCAGAGCCTCCTCAGCCTCATGAACGTAGCGCACGTAGCGGCCCGCTGTAATGTCTTGCGCGCGCAGGCCGAGCAGCGATTCCACCAGTAGCCGATGCGCGATAGCCACATCCAGTTCGTTCCAGGCGGGGGCGTGGCCGCTCCGGGCCATCTCTTCCCGGCCCCGCTCGTTGATCGTCAGCAGGAAACGCTCTCCCGGCGTCTGTATGACCATTGACGGCCCGCGCCGCGCGGCTTCCGCCAGATGCCTGACCAGTTCCTCGCTGCCCGCCTCCTGCGGCAGTTCCTCGACTGTGAAGAATTGTGCCAGATGTTCGCGCGTGAGTTTCGTCAGTGTCTCCGCATCCAGTCCATACAGCAACCGGTGGGTTGGCAGCACCAGCAGGCCCTCGTCCTGCATGTCGATCAGCGCCATCATGACATAGTTCACCGCGTCGGCAGCGGCTACGCCCTTGCGCCGCTCGCGTATCTCGTTGCGATAGTTCAACGCGGTCTCATAGCGGTGGTGGCCATCGGCGATGAAGAGCGGACGCTCGGCGAAGAAATCCTGGATGAGGGAAATCTGTCGCCTGTCGGTAATCGGCTGCAAAAGGTGCTGCTCACTGAGTTCGTCGGTAAATTGCACCTGTGGATTGGCGGCATAGGGGGCGAGCAGGCGGCGCATACGAGCCTGCGGGTCTTCGTACAGGGCCATAAGCGGGCTGAACTGCGTGGCGGTGGCGCGCAACAATTGCAGGCGGTCGTCTTTGGCCTTCGGAAAGGTGCGTTCGTGTGGGAAGATGACCTGCGCGCTCCACGGCTCCAGCCGCACGCGCGCCAGCAAGCTTGTGCGTATGTATGGCTTGCCGCCATACGTAAAACGCTGCTGGTACAGGTAAAACGCCGGTTGCTCTTCCTGGCGCAGCACGCCGTTCAGCCGCCATTCGCCATAGGTGGCGGCCGCCTGCGTATAGCGGTTGTTCAGCGCGTCCTCTTTCCCCTCCGGCTTCGTCAGTTCCAATCGGATCACGTTGTAGGGGTGGCGCGCGTAATAGCGTTCCTGCGCCTGCGGCGAAATTACATCGAATGGTGGCGTCACCACCTCCGCCAGGTCACTCACCAGCGCGCGATTGTAGCGTATTCCTTTTAATGGTTGCAATTCTGCCATCTTATTCACTCTCTTTATAAGTACAGATTTCTTGCTGCTCTTCAGAACAGCTCGTTCCGCAGCACATTGTACCATGTTTTCCGCGCCTGCAATCGTTCGCAATTGCGGCGAAAATATAGAAAATTTGTTCCACAACCCTCTTGACAAATCCTTGCGCGTAGGGTAATATTCTCTCTGTAAGAACAAATGTTCAAAACTGAATACGTTCTCCCATCCCCACTTGAGATACCCCATACCATCCTCTTTTCTGGCGGCTGGGTTGTCCTCCCCCTTCTCCCTCGCCCAGCCGCTGTCGGGGGCATGAATACTCTCTCTGGTATCCCGCTCTGCCAGATTCTTAACCTGTCTGTCCCCCACAAGTCCTACTCTTGAGCATATCACATTGACGCACCCTGATACAGCATATAGACTTGCTCTCAAAGGAGCCGTTTCGTTGGTTGAGATACAGGAAACGTAGGGATTACAGTCATGCAAGCAGTAGCGATGGATAACCTTGAGGGACAGTTATTAGGAAGTTGTCGTGTAGAGCGTTTGCTGGGGCAGGGGCGTCTGAGCGCGGTTTATCTCGGCAATCGGGCCGGGCAGCCGGTGGCGATTACCGCTTTTCTTCTGCCTGCACCATTCTCTATGGGGGCGCGAGAGCGGTTTATCGCTCGTTTCCAGCGTGAGGCGCAGGCTCTTGTCGCGCTCGACCATCCGCGTGTGCTACCTGTTTACGAATACGGTGTGCAGTATGGCTACCCGTATCTTGTAACTCCCTATGCTGCCGATGGTTCGCTTGCAAATGTTCTCAAGCAGCGGGGGCGTTGCGCTCCGGCCTTCATTTTACAGGCGCTGGAGCAGATCGCCGTCGGTCTTGATTATGCCCACAGTCGCGGCGTTGTCCACGGCACACTCAAGCCCGCCAACGTGCTGCTGCATGGACCGGATGAGCGCGATTTGCAGGTGGCCGGTTTCGGGCTTGTGCGCATTCTGGAGATGCGCGGCATCGAGCAGAGTGATGTGCCGTATGCCCACCTGCTCAACATCGCGGGAACGTTCCTGGGGACGCCGGAATATAGCGCGCCCGAATGCGTTCAGGGCCAGCCAGCCGATGCCCGTTCCGATATCTACGCCCTCGGCATTTTACTCTTCGAGTTGTTGAGCGGTAGGCCCCCCTTTACCGGCTCCGACCCACTCGCGGTGGCGTTTCAGCATGTACAGCAGCCGTTGCCGTCGCTGCGCGCGCTCTGCCCTGATGTGCCGCAGACGTTGGAAGCGGTTATCAGCCAGGCGCTGGCTCGCGACCCGGCGCAGCGTTTCCAGAGCGGGGCCGAGCTTGTGACCGCATTCGCGCGCGCTCTTTCCGCCGGACAGCATAGCATGATGGCTCCCATGCTTTCACAGCAGCAAACGGTAGTGCCGCCGACCCGAAAGGACGCGGCGACCGGCAACTGGCAGATTCTGCCGCCGGTGGTGACGGGCCATCTGCCGTCGGTACAGCCTTCGTCCGTTGTGGCTGCGCAGCCAACGCAGGCCATCCCCCCGGCTGCGCCCATCCAGGCAGGTGGTTACCCGTTACCTTCGCCTCCGCTGCTTTCGACGAAGGAGGTAGATGAGCTGGCCATTGACCCGTTTGAGTGGTGGTCAAAGACCTTTACCGGCCAGCTGCCTGCCTCTTCAGCCCCCGTCACCGATAGCCTGCGCGTGGCGGGAACCTATGGCCCGGCCCGCCGTCGTGCCGCGCGCAGGCAGCAGGTGAAACGGCGACAGGTAGTGGCGGCCCTGGCGGCGGGTGGCCTGCTGGTCGCGGGCTTTGGCGGCCTGAGTCTGGCGCACATGCTCGAAAACAATGCCCATCAGCCAGCCGCCAGCATGACAGGCACCGCGCCCGGCACGAAGACGGCGCCGACACAGGGCCAGCTTGCCGGCAATACGACGGCCACCCCGACGACCTCGCAGCCAACAGCCAGGCCAACTACGAAGCCGACGCAGCAACCGACGGCGACGCCTACGCATGGCCCGACGGCGACGCCCACCTCGGCTCCAACGCCGACGCCGACGCGCAGCGCGCCGACGCCAACGCCGACGCCCTCGCATACCGGCACCGTCATCGGCCACACCAGCCAGCCCACCAACACGGCCACCAGCTTTAGCAACCCGTCAGATGGACACGGCAGCCTGCTGATTCACCTGCCCGGTAGTAATTTTGTCGCCTATGAGAAAGCCTGCACCCATGAAGGCGTCGCGGTCTACTATGATGGCGGTTCCCATCAGCTTGTCTGCCCCGCTCACGGCGCGCGCTTCGACCCGGCCAACGGCGGTCGAGTCTTACAGGGTCCGGCCAACTCACCCCTGCCGCGCGTCACCATCCACGTCAACGCCGATGGCACCATCACAGCCTGATAAGATGCATCCCCTTCGCGGCACTCAGCCGTTCGCCCTGAGTGCCGCGAAGGGGATGTATCTACTGGAAAGAAATTGTCTTGACGGCTTCATACTGAAAAGCTACAATGGGGGAACTGAGGTGGTTGACTTTACCAGAGAGCAGGTGAGATGGAGATTATTACCTATATTGGCTTTGTTGTAGCCGCGCTTATTCTTATCTGGGCCGTCTATGAACTGGCGAGGCGTTATGACCGGAAAAGATTCAATGCAAGAGATTTCAATACCTGGGTTCGCTTTGATGCTACTTCCTTAAACGAGGACGAAGCCTTGCCTGTAGAAGTGGAAGACGAGAACGAAGAAGAACATATCGAGCAGTCGCTGCACAACCGCGCAAAGCAGAACGGTCACTATTCCGAGAGTAAAAAACTATCGTAGGGCTGACTCACTCCCTCTATCTCTGAGAGTAGCTCGCGCAGTATATCGTATATAGTAGGGCCACCCCCATAAGCGTTAACTTCAGGCCGCCGCAGGCCACCCCTGGCGGGTGGCCTGGGTGTGGGTGGCGTTGCCAGCTCGTGGGTGGCTTTTCGTGGAAGGCCTGCGTGCGCGCTGGCGGCTGTCAGTCATCGTGTTTCTCAAGCATGCGCGTCACCTCTGCCATCACGTCGCTTACGTTCAATTCGGGCAGATCTTCCTCGCTCGCCGTCTCGGTTGAGATGGGTTGGGTTGGCGTTTCGTCGTCGCCTTCTGGCAGATTGGCGATCTCTTTGAGGAAGTCCCGCTCGCAGCCATCGAGCGCCTCCGCCACCGTACAGTTGCTGTAAACGATGCGCGGAATCAGGCTATGGTACATGGCGACGGTCTGCATGATGGCTCCGAAGGCAAGCTGGAATTGTTCAAACGTGAGGCCGCCATTTGCCAGCGGAATGCCCTCTTCGACCCGTACTTCGCCATCATCAAGGTCAAGCCCGAATTTACCTATGGCAATGCGATAGTTTACTGCCATCAATGCTTCCAGGCATTCGAGCCGTTTTTTCTTCGTCACTGTGCAGATGTGCGGCGCGATCAGCATCAGCTTGCGCGATACCCCGCTCTGCTGGATACCTATAATCATGCGCCACTGCCCGTGATTGCCATGAAAGCCCAGCTCGACCAGCTCCTGCTCGTAATTGACTTGCCCGATGCGCAGCCCCAGTCGCTCCAGGTATTCGAGTATGTGAGGAAAGCCGAAGGAATCAGCCATGCATTACTCCTTTTCTCGCCGCGCCGTTTGTACCCCTCAGCATGACAGGCGAGGATATTCTACAGCGTGGTTCGCAGGCATTGAGCTACCTGGCGAGGGAAGGGGCGACCCTGGCGCTCGCCCTGCAACTCCATCCTTACGAACATCGCTTTAAGCAAAATCGCCTTTGCATTGCTACGAAGCTATTTTCTTTCTTTTAAGTATATCATATTGACTCAGACAGCTTCTGCCAGGAAGCTGCCTCCTTCACTTTCGTAAGAAAATACGGATGATCTGCGGAAGAAGTCGCATGCCAGGCATCCCCTGTTGTCCGATAGCAGACCATCCCCCATGCCAGCCGAGCAGCCTGTCAGCCGTAAAGGGTGGCCCCATAAGCGGTAACGGAAGCCAGTGCGAGCGCGATGCAGGCCACCGGCAAGGGGTGGCCCCATAGGCGTTCACTTAAGGCCGCCCCAGGCCAGCCGCCAGGGGTGGCCCTACGAGAGACGGACGTATCGTAGGGCTTGTGGAGCCGCCGCGTAGAGTAGGGCCACCCCTGGCGGCTGGCCTGCCTGGCGCTGGCACGGGCTGAAGTGAACGCCTATGAGGGCCACCCCTGGCGGGTGGTCTGCCTCATGCAGGTGGTCTGCCTCATGTGGGGTGGCCTGTCTCATGAGAGTGGCCTGCCTCATGCAAGTGGCCTGCTGATGGTCGGCGGCGTGGGTGGCCTGCTGCTCCGATGGCTGCTTGTCGGCGCGAGACCTGCTCAGCGGACGGCCTCTGGCAAGCGACGGTTGATTACAGACGGAAGCGGGTTCCGGCCCGTTTGTAGGCTTCCTGATCGGCGCGGAAGCTGTCGGCGTTGGTGCCGCGCGCGCTGGCCAGAAACTCGGCCATGAGCTGGACGGGGAGCGCGGCCAGCAGGGGTGTCAGCTCTTCGGGCAGGGGACTGAGATCGCCGAGCGAGAAACGCGACCAGCCGGGGCGCGCGAAGAGGGTAGCTACCTCTTCGTCCGTGCGTTCGCCGGGGATGTCGCCGATCAGCCAGAGGCGCGAGCCAATCTCACTGATGGCGCGCAAGAAATCGGCCATACGCGGCTCTGCCGGTCCCGGCACGCTGATGGGGATGAGCAGGTCTTCCGTCTCGAAGGCCACCTGCGGCCCGTGGATGGCCTGTTCCAGCTCGAAGCCCTCCGCCGTCACGTAGGACGCTTCCTTTGCCTTGAGCGCGCCCTCCGGCCCGGTGGCGGCGTTTGGCCCCGCGCCGACATAATAGAGCCTGCGCCCGTGAGCTGCCGCTTCCTGCGCCACCTGCCGCACCGCGTCCTCGCGGGCCAGGATATCTTCCATCAGCGTCGGCAGCGCGGCCAGTCCCTGCTCAAGGCGCTGCGTCTGCTCCGTGTTGCCGACCAGCGCGGCCATACGCGCCGCGATCTGCCCCAACCGCGTCAGCGCGCCCACATAGCTGATTGAATGCGTTGCGGACGGATCCTGCTCTACCGTCTCGATCAGCACATCCGGTCCCTGCATCTTCGAGTTTTTGCCGGTGATGCCCACCGTTGGTACGTGGGCCGCCAGCGCGCGTTGCACCGCCAGATTGCCATGCAACTTGCTTCCACGATGACTGATGACAATGACCCCGTCGCCTGTACGCAGCGGGCGCGGGTAATGCACAAACTCGAAGGAGCGCACCGCCCAGGCGTCCGCGCCAGCCGAGCGCAGCAGGTATTCGCCCACACTCGCCGCGTGATAACTGGTGCCGATGCCTGCCAGGAAGATGCGCTCGCACCGCGCCAGTCGTTCTGCCGCCTGCGTCGGCCCTTCCCGATCCGCCAGCAGGGCGCGCACCGCCCCTGGCTGTGCGTGAATCGAACGATAGAGACCTGTTGCCTGTTCTGTCGTCATACAAAAACCCTCGCTTCCAGAAAAAGAAATATGCCTGCGTTCATTCTACCAGTGTAGCCCATTTTCGCCCTGCTGGCTACAGCCAGAGCCGCTCTTTTGGCCCGGCCATGCTATGAAAGACTCTCGCCGACGTGTTCTGCTGAGCGACCGCTCAGCAGAACACGTCGGCAAGCATACAGGGCTGATGAGCGATAGTACCAGCGCGTTACCAATTTCTGGCGGGAAGCGTATATGTAAATGTCTATCCGCCCGGCATTCAAGAGCGATGCCGGGCGAAGGCAAGACGTGATGGCGAGGGATTTCACCATGTATTCTCAATGGCGCAAATCATCCACACCGGAAGAAATAATATGATTTTAAGGAGTACATCTATGCCTGGTCAGATAAGTCATATACTCCCGGCCCGGCGCGAGATCGAGAGCCTCTCTTTTGAGGAACGGGTCCAGCTGGGGGCTGAGAATGCTGTGCGCTGCATGGGCGTCACAGCGCAGGATCGCGTCTTTATCATCACTGATTATGCCCGCGAGAATATCGCGCGCAGGGTGGCAAATGCCGCGCTGGCGCGGCGTGCCGATGTCACCGTGCGGTTCCTCGAACACTACGGTGAGCGCCCGCTGACTTTCTTCCCTGACGAATTGCGCCAGGATATTCTCGCTGCTCGGCCCAGCGTGTCCTTCTATATCGCGACGGCTCAGCCGGGCGAAATTGGTCTGCGTATCCCCCTGCTGCCCTTCCTGGCGCAGGAAATCAAGGTGCGTCACGGCCACATGATCGGCATCGACGAGGCCCTCATGGCCGATGGCATGTGCGCCGACTACGATGAGGTCTTCAACCTGACGAACCAGGTCTATGACCTCGTGCGCAACGCCACGACCATCCATGTCACTTCGCAAAAGGGCAGCGATGTCACAGCCACTTTCCATAAGGACTGGAAGTGGATTCCCTGTCACGGGCGCTACCACGAGCAGGGCAAGTGGGGCAATCTGCCTGAAGGCGAAGTCTACACCGCCCCTGCTACCGTCGATGGCGTGCTGGTCTGTGATGTCCTCGGCGACTACTTTTCGCACAAATATGGCGTGCTGGAGCAGCCTGTTACCATTACCGTCAGGGGCGGCTATATCACGGATATCAGCAGCGAGAACGAGGAACTGGCGCGGGAATTGCACGATTACCTCTTCTCCACTCCCAACGGCAACCGCGCGGGCGAATTTGCCATCGGCACGCTCACCAGCCTGACAAAGCTGACCGGTAACCTGCTGCAAGATGAGAAGATGCCCGGCCTGCATGTGGCCTTCGGCAACCCGTATCCGCAGTTCACCGGGGCCGACTGGGATGCGGAGGTTCACGTCGATGTCATCCCCACCAATTGCACTATCGAGGTCGATGGTCGCGTCATCATGCGCGATGGCCGGTTCACGTTTTAGGCGTTCTCTATCGTAGTGAATGGAGGCTCCAACCCATGTCGTGTCATGGGTGCGCGAGAAGCATTGACAGAGCGGGGTATCTTCCTGTACAATTTTAGTGGATCCCCGCGTGACACTGCCGTCTTCAACCAGAGGATAAAGCCAGCCAGCCTCGGTGATGGGGCGTGAGAGGAGTACCAGGGTGACTACTATCAGGGGACAGCATCTCATCGGCAAGACTGTGGGCGGTTGCGTCCTTGAAAGCCTGCTGGGATATGGCGGCTCCAGCGCCGTTTTCCTGGCGCGGCAGCATGACCCTGAGCGGCAGGTAGCGGTTAAAGTCTTTCTCCCTCGCTCCACGCTGGATGGAAAGATGCGCAAAGACTTTTATATCCGCTTTTTGCGTGAGGCGGAAGCCGCCAGCGAACTCGATCACCCGAACATCCTTCCCATCTATTCCTATGGCGAGCAGGATGACCTGCCCTATATTATCATGCCCTATATGCCCGGCGGCACGCTCTATGAGTATGCGCGTAAACGTGGCCGTCTCTCGCTGAAAGAGAGCTGCTGGTACCTGGAGCAGATTGCTTCGGCCCTCGATTATGCGCATGCGCACGGCTGCGTTCACTGCGATGTCAAGCCGGCCAATATTCTGCTCGATAGCGACGGGCGCGCCCTGCTGACGGATTTTGGCATCGCCCACATCACGCGGCCAGAAGGAACAACCCTGGTTGAGGGACAGGCAACCGGACAGGGGCAGGGGGCGCAGGCGCCGGAACTGCTGATGGGAACGCCCGATTACATCTCGCCGGAACAGGCGCTAGGCCACAAACTCGATGGCCGCTCCGATGTCTACTCGCTCGGCATCATGCTCTTTTTCCTGCTGGCCGGAACGCTCCCCTTCAGAGCCGATAATACCATTGCCATCGCACTCCTGCATGTCCACGAGCCGCCGCCTTCGCTCTGCATGCTGCGCGCCGATATCACGCCCGCCATTGATCGCGTCGTCCGTAAGGCGCTGGCAAAATCGCCGGACGAGCGTTTTCAGAGCGCGGGCCAGTTCTGCACTGCCTTTGCGCTGGCAGCGGGGCTGCTCGATCCCGCCCGCCTGCCGCCGGAACTACTCAAAGATGTGCAGATAGAAGAGGCCCTTGCCGAGCCGCAGGTAGAGCCAGAACTGCTGGCTGCCCCGGCGGTGGTGCAGGTGCGCCCTCTTCAAACCCGGCGACCTGTCCTCAGTTCTCTCAATCTTCCCCGCCTCTTCGCCGTCGGCGTGCTGCTCCTGCTGCTGACCGTCGGTGCCGCGCTGGGTATGGGGGCAATTACCTCACGCCTGACTCACGCTGGCGCGAATGTGCAGACCACCCGTTCAACCGGCATTGGGCAGGCCCTGGTCGATGACCTCGCCAATAGCAGCGACTGGCCGACCAGCAGCACCTTTTTCTTCACAGGCAAGCAATATCACATCGAAAATAAATCCACGCAGAATGTCGCGCTGGCCCTCTACGCCGCTCACCAGTACAGCAATTTCCGTCTCTCCGTGACCATGACCGAAGTGCATGGCTCGCACGACAGCGCCGACTATTACGGCGTCGTCTTCCGCTCGGCTGCCGATCAATCGCGCTACTACGTCTTCGAGGTCGTCTCCTGGGGCAGCGGGGACTATGCCTTCTGGCGTTTTGATGGCAAGTGGAACCTGCTCGCCAGCGGCCCCGCCCCCTCATTACATACCGCGACCGGTGCCAGCAATACCATCGGCGTCGAGGCCGTTGGCAATACCTTCAGCTTCACTATCAATCACAGACCCGTTGGCGCTTCTGTGATTGACTCCTCTCGCCATGCTATGACTTCCGGCGAAATTGGCCTCTATGTCGAAGAAAACTCTGAAATCGCTTTCTCTCGCCTCTATATCACCATCTTGCCTTAAAGCCATCACGCGCCTGCGCCTGTCTCTCCGCATCCCGCCGAGCTTCGTCCATTACCCCGGTTGATCGGGTAATCCCTTTTCTCATTATCTCCGTATCTTCTACAGAAATTTCTTGCAAGCTTTTCGTAATTGCAAAAAACTTGCAATTACGAAATTTTGATGGTATGCTTTACCTGCTGAGCGCATAGCAAATGTTCTCCTGAGGAATTCGTAGGTTGTCACGTTTGTAGCCAGAGCCTTGTTCGCAAGCTGAATACTTGCAGGTATAACGGGCGTCTATTCGTTGCGTTTGCTTCACAGGAGGGTTTCATGAGCAGTAACTTTGGTATTTCGGCACTCTTACGGGTGTTTCGGCAAAGCTCACCAGATGTACGCCGCCGGGTCATCGCCATCTATGCGTTCCTGATCGGCTATAATATCATCGCCTGGCTGCTTGCTTTTATTGTGTTCAAAGGCAATGCCCAGCTTCTCCTTCTGGCATTGACAGCATACGGTTTTGGTTTACGCCATGCCTTCGATGCCGATCATATTTCGGCTATCGATAATGTTACCCGTAAGCTGATGCAAGAGAAGAAACGCCCGGTTGGCGTTGGCCTCTTTTTCTCGCTCGGGCATTCCACCATTGTAGTAGCACTGACCGTCTTCATTGCCATCACCGCTATTGCTGTCAGCAATTTCAGTAATTTGCAGGCTATTGGTGGGCTGATCGGCACCTCTGTCTCTGCGTTGTTCCTGCTGCTTATTGCAGCTATTAATATCGTTATCCTGGTAGATGTTTACAGGACATTTCTAGAGGTAAGGCGGGGTGGTGAGTACAATGACCAGACGCTGGATGAGTCATTGAATAAGCGTGGATTGATGGGTCGTTTCTTCCGTCCACTCCTCAAGGCAACCGACCAGAGTTGGAAAATGTACCCTATCGGTCTGCTTTTCGGACTGGGATTCGATACTGCCACCGAGGTAGGGCTTCTGGGAATTGCCGCAGCCACTGCTGGTAAAGGCATTCCTATCGCGGCCATTCTGATCTTTCCCGCTTTATTCACTGCCGGAATGACGTTGATGGACACCACCGATAGTGTCCTGATGCTCGGCGCCTATGGCTGGGCCTTTGTGAAGCCCATCCGCAAATTGTACTACAACCTGAACATTACCTTCGTTTCAGTGCTTGTGGCTCTCGTGATTGGCGCAATTGAGGCGTTAAGCGTCATCACGAGCCAGCTCAACCTCAGCGGTGGTCTCTGGGACTGGGTCAATAATATCAACCTTAATATAATCGGGTTCTTTATCATTGGCCTCTTTGTCCTGAGCTGGCTGATTTCAGCTCTGATCTACAAACTCAAAGGTTACGATGATATTGAGGTCAAAGCTACGGAGCCGGTTGCTGCCGGTGGTGGCAAATAGCAATACCCTGTCCCGGTCAAGCGGGTTGGACAGCGAACCGCTGTCCAACCCGCCTGTCGCTTTCACTATAGTACGGTTCAGGGGCATGGAGCGAGCTGGCGAGGGCCGGGGCGAGCCTGGCGCTCGCCCGGCAGCTCAATCCTTACGAACCTCGCTTTAGGAAATTCCCTACCCTAACGGCACAACCCATGATGGGCGAACCGGGAAGAGGATGTTGAGCAGAGGAACCACCTCTTCGTTGGCCCACACGTCGGGGAAGGCGTGGCGCAACTCGCTCAGGCTGCGGTAGCCGAAGAGCAGTTGCAGGAAGACGAGCGGCGGGAAGCCTGCTGCCACGTTGCTCTCCCAGACCGGCATGCGCCAGTTTTCTACTGTCGCCAGTCGCCCCTGCTCAAAGACCATGCGCAGGCCGCCGCGATAGAAGTTCAGCTTCAGATCGCCGCTATAGCCAGCCATCGATGATTGCGCCAGTCTGCCCTCCAGTGCGGGTGTGATGTGGCGCAGGAATGCGGGCAGGTCTGGCACGCGCACGTACCAGGCGTAGGGGGTGCGATAGATGGGCGCCAGCTTCGGCCCCAGCAAATCGTAGAGGGGATGGCCGCGTCCCATGCAGAAGGCTATCTGGCTTATCGCCTCCGCGCCGTAATACGTCGGCATTTCCAGCCCCTGCTTATGGATAGCGCGCAACAGCGATGGCAGCATCGCCTGCAAGTTCGCGCCGGGCATGACTTCCAGATCAAAGACCGGCACGGCATTTTTCCAGCGCGCCACCGGCATAATCACGTATCCTTGCTCCGCGCCCGCGGCGTCCAGAATGATCTGAATATGCCAGAACGCATCACTCATCTTTGGCGGTGATACGGTTCCCTGCCGCCCTTTATGCCACGATTCGATCTGGTAGTGCCACCACGACTCCTCAACAGGTGTCGAAACGATGCTAGCCGTTCGCTGGCGGTCATAGAGCGAGTTGACGAAGGGAATATCATCCGGCGTCGCGTCGCGCAGGGTGTATGGCTCCGGTCTCCCTTCCGGCGCGGACGCGATCAGGGCAACGGGGATGTAGACCCGGTTATCCAGGTCAAGCGCGTACTCGTAGCCAAACTGGCGATAGTAGTAGGGGATGCCCGTGATGGCCTGGACGAGATGGCCCTCCGCCGCGCTGCGTGCATGCACCAGCCCAAAAATCTCGCGGATCAATCCACGATGACGATACTCCGGGTCGGTGGCCACGATTTCCGGGCGACCAATTCTGAAGGGAATGCCTTCATATTCCCACGTTTGCCGCCACAGGCAGGTACAGGCCACGATCCTGTTGTCCTGCTTGTGCGTATCCTCGACCAGCGCGTAATCGACCGATCTCATCAGCGGGTGCGTGTCGCTGAGCAGGTGATGAAGCAGGTCGGCAAGCGGCTGGTTTGGCGGCTCCTGCGGGCTGTCGCGGAAAACCATGCTTGTCAACTGCGCCAGCCCCTGGGTGTCTTCGGCGGTCGACCAGCGCAGGATAAGCCCGTTGCCGAGGTCGCGTCTGTCGGGGATACTGCTCGTCTGTCTTGTTTCAGTCTGCATTGTCATAGCTCCTCGTTTCATATCGTCTTGATCTCACTACAGAGGACAGTCTGTGGCAGGGAATCGGCTTTTTGCGCTTTGCAGGGCGTAGGGGGCCGATTGTGCGCACGAAAAAAGGGGAAGAACCATGCCGAAATGGCATGTGTCGCGCGCCGTCCGGGGCCAGCAGGCGATTCGGCGCGGCAGAGCCAGAGGCGCGCGGGCAGATTCCGTTAAGGGAAGCAAAAGCAAATGGACACAGCCGCGAGCGCAGACTCAGCGCGGGAAAGCGGGTGCCGGAAAAGGGCACAATGAGGCCCCGGGCAACGGTTCAGTTGTGCGCGATGTAGGGAAGGTAGACCGAGAGTGGTTCGGCCAGGAGAATGGCAAAACCGACCTGACCCGCCTTCACACGCGGGCAAAGCGCGGCTCTCTGCTCTGATTTTCGCATACGTGCCATCTCCTTTCCGAATAAGGTGAAGTAACTGATAGAACTATACCCAATCATTATGCGTTTTGTCAAGGGCGGTTGTGACCCGGAAATCCTGGTGAATACGATTGACATTGCGCGCGCAAACCTCTATACTGCACTTGAACGAAAAAACAACGTTGCCGCCATGCATGTTGTCACTATTGTCGCATGGTGAGCTGGTAGGAGGATATTCAGAACCATGACATACGTAATCACTCAGCCGTGCATTGGCGTGAAGGACGCATCCTGCGTGGATGTTTGCCCTGTTGACTGCATTCACCCCACTCAGAACGAGGAAGATTTCGAGACGGCTGAGCAGCTCTATATCAACCCTGACGAGTGTATCGACTGCGGGGCATGTGAGCCTGCTTGCCCGGTCACGGCCATCTTTGAAGAGTCGGCAGTGCCTGAAGAGTGGAGACAGTATATCAAGATTAACGCCGATTTCTTTAACGGCCACTAGCATTCTCCTGTCTTTCTCAAGCCGACAGGGAGATTCCCTGTTCGCGCCAGAGATGATTGGGAGCAGAAGAGGATGGAGGATGGGGCAGGGGGGTGTCAGCCTTTTATAAGCGGCCATCTTTGCCCATTTCCCCCGACGCCATTGCCTTTACAGCGGTTACAGGACATTGTAGGTATTTTTCAGCTATTCTTGTCTTGCTGTGATAGAATATTCGTAAGTGCCTGAACGCATGATGCAGAGCATGCTTACTACTTCATAAGGGAGCGAACCCCTATGCCAGTAACTCGACGCAAACGCGCAAACCCACCAGAGGAACCGGAAAATACGAACAATCCCGTTTCAGAAGAGACATCACAGGAGCAGGCAGCGGAAACGGTAGAGCCAGCCCCGCAGGCTGAAGAGGCTGCTGCTCCAACTCCTGCTTCCCCGCCGACGGAGGAGGAGGGGCAGACGCCGACTGCGGAAGCGGCGCCGCCACAGGCAACCGAAGAGGCTGTTGAGTCTTCCGAACAGGGGCAGGAAGAGACTGTGACGGCTCATGCCCCTGCTTACGCGCCGGTGCCGCTGGTGCCTCCCGTTACCGCGTCTTCACCCTCGGTCAATGGAGATCACCCGGAGCGGCAGGAAGTTGTGCCGCCTGCGCATATTGAGGGGGTGCGGCGAACATTCCGTCGTCCATCACAATCGCAGCAGCCGTCATACGGGCAATATGGGCAGCCGCCTCAACCGCCTGTGCAGTACCAGCCGCAGCAGCCACCGGTGGCCCCTCCAGCGCCGCCTCAGTTGCAGCCGCCGACGCACGAAATCACGCTCCCGCTGGGGAATCTCCTGCACCTGGCCTACAATCCCGGCTACACCGGTGCGGAAGAGGCGCGCAGTCATCTTCTGAGCCAGCTCGCGCGCGAGAGCAAGGCGGGCGGGCGCGCTCGCTGCTGGAACTGCGGCTCTATCGCCGTCACCTACGAACGCTGGAATACGCGCAGTAGGACCTTTGGTGAGATTGGCATTGCTTTCTGTGAAATCTGTGGTGTCTGGAGTGTCATGTAACATCACCTGTTGCCTGTGTGGGAGCAAACTATGACGCAGAGTCAACAACCTGTCCCTCCTCGCCGCTGCCCCCGTTGTGGTGGCCTGATGACCAAACCGCCCGGCAGCAATCTGTACTGGCATGCCGACAACAACCACCGGCCCTGTGAGATCACCAACATCGTTGAAACTTCCTTTGCTATCGAGGCAGACACATCTACCACGCAGTCACAGAGCGGCCCGACAAAAGGCAATTCGTCCCGTAAATAGCGGCTGTGAGCTGTTGCTGCCAGCAGTGTGACACGCCTCTTCTCAGGCGTGTCACTGTCGGCTCTCATGCCAGAAAATGCAACCCACCTATTACCCCTTACGTAATATTCAATGAGAGTGTAGCAACACTTTATGCAAGGAAATACAAGAGGATAGTCTAAGATAGAGGTTGTCTTATGTACAACATGCCCAACAATAATCCGTATGGAAACCCTTACGGCGGCGGTCCGTTCGGGGGCAGGCGTGGCTTTGGCTCTCGCTATCAATACCAGACGATGCAGGGCTATGAAGCTTCGCCGGCGCAGGCAGCCAGCCTCATCAGCAAGGTGATGGTTCTGCTGGCCTTCTCCTTCCTGTTTGCCGCCGTTGGCACCTTCATCGGTATGGCCCTCAATATTACCTTTGGGACCTACCTGATTATTGCCATTGCCGGTCTCGTCGTGCTTTTTATCCTGCAATTCGCCATTCGGGTGCAGGGACTCAACCTGTTCCTGCTCTACCTGTTCACCTTTCTGGAAGGGTTGTCCCTTGCCCCGCTCATCAGCATCTACCTCGCCTCCGGGCTGGGGAATATCCTGGGTGAAGCCTTCCTGCTCACGGCTATTACGTCGCTCGGACTGGCAGCCTATGCCTGGACAACGAAACGCGACTTCAGCCACCTGGGCAGAATCCTGTTCTTCGGCCTGATTCTGCTCATCGTGCTGGGCATCCTGGGCATTTTCTTCGCCGGTGTCTTCAGTACCGGCCCCGTTGCTGTACTCATCGCCATCCTGGGCATCGCCATCTTCTCCGGCTATGTTCTCTTCTACGTCCAGCGCGCGAAGTACCTGCCCGATACCATGCCCAACGCCATCGGCATCACGGTTTCGCTCTTCATTACCGTGCTGAACCTGTTCATCTACATTCTGGAACTGCTTTCCATCCTGCAAGGTGGCCGCAGTCGCAGGTAGCCGGATATCGGTAATATGGACCAGGCGTCGCTTCGTCGGCGCCTGTGGCTCCTGCCATAGCCCTATCCTCATTTTCGACGCTCTTAACGTGTAGTAAAGAGAGGGACGAAACGAGGAATAAGAACAGAGGTATCCTTTGTTCTCAACAGTAAGAGGGTTTCAGGTAGTTTGCTTACCTGGGATGTCTGGAAAATCAAGGGCAAAACACTATTTGCCGTGAAAGTGAGAGCATACGAACATGCAAGCGCATAACAATCTGTTTCATGTGACCGATCAAGATTTTGACGCCAAGATTCTGAAGTCTGACCGTCCGGTCATCGTTGATTTCTGGGCTGAGTGGTGCGGCCCCTGCCGAATGATTGCGCCGACCTACGAGAAGTTGAGCGACGAGTTTGCCGGCAAACTGGCTTTCGCCAAGATGGATGTCGATGAGAATCCGCGCACTCCTGGCGGCCTGCACATTCAGGGTATTCCGACGATGATTGTCTTCAGCAACGGCAAAGAAGTTGGCCGGATCGTTGGCGCGTACCCCCCCCCACAGTTGAGGAGCCAGATTGAGCGCCTGCTCTCCAAAGCCGGGAGCAGCGTTGCTTAGTCGTTTCAACAAAGGAAGGGCAATGTTATAACAATAGACTCAACAGAACCGCTCTATTGTTTGAACATTGCTCTTCCTTTTTCTTATAAAACCCCTCGACGCGACGCGTCTTTTGTGATATATTCTTTTCATACCTGTGCTTGCCCTGAGTGCAAGCAATCAACTATGCTGTTGTATGGACATAAGGGAAACCGAATATGCCAACCTTAGAACGTTCAAATCCATTGCCGCTGTACTATCAGCTCAAAGAGGTGCTGAAGCAGCAAATTCGCTCCGGCCATCTCGCGCCCCATACGGCTATCCCCTCTGAGCCGGAGCTTGTCGCCCAGTATCATGTCAGTCGCGCGACCGTGCGCCAGGCCCTGACGGAACTGGTTCACGAGGGCCTGTTGTATCGTCAGCATGGCAAGGGGACGTTTGTCTGCGAGCCGCGTATCCAGCAGACTGTCAGCGAGCTTGCCAGCCTGAGCAGCGAGCTTCGCAGTCGCGGGCAGCGTCCCGGCGGTCTCTTAATTGTCAGCGAGCTGGTGCGCGGCTCCGAGACGATTCGTGAGCAGTTGCACCTCACCGACGCGGAGCAGGCCGTTCACCTTGCGCGTCTGCGCACTGCCGATGAGACGCCCATCGCTTACGAACACAACTATCTCCCCTTCCCCCGCGCTCAGGGCGTCTATGAACGCGCCCGCGAGACGGCAGAAGGCTCGCTCTATACTCTGATGGCCTCCGAGGGACTCGGCCCGTATATCGCCCGGCAGGTCTTCAAGGCGGACCGGCCCACGCAGCGTGAAGCCGAGCTGCTGCACGTTCCGGCAGACGAGCCAGGCACACGCCTGACGATCGTCACCTACGATCAAACGGGCATGCCCATTGCCTACACCGAAGCCTTTTACCCTGGCTCGCGCTACGATTTCCAGGCTACCCTGCGTATCGTCCGGTAGCCGATTCTGGAAAAAGCAGTAGCCATATCATGCCATGAGAAAGGCCCCTGACGTGTCATGCGGAGCGCAGCGAAGCATCTCTGGTGGCCAACCGGACAGCATGGCCCCCAGAAGCGTTCACTGAAGCCCGTGCGAGCGCGAAGCAGGCCAGTCACCGGCAGGCCAGCCGCCAGGGGTGGCCCTACTATAGACGAGGTGACCGTGGCGCTGGTAGAGCCGCCGTATATAGTAGGGCCACCCCTGGCGGCTGGCCTGCCGGTGGCGGCATCGGTGGCGTGCCGGTGGCGGCATCGGTGGCCTGCCCGGCGTTGGCACGGGCTTCAGTGAACGCCTATGGAGCCACCCCTTGCCGGTGGCCTGGGGGCGGCCTTCAGTTAACGCTTATGAGCATGGCCCCCTCGGATGCTTCGCTGCACTCAGTATGACATGGCGGCCAGAGATGCTCAGCGCAGCGAAGCATGACATCTTGCGTACCTTTTCAGTAATGTTCGCTGGTACAAGTGGGTCTGGCGTGTTATACTACGCAGTGGGAATAGACCGTTTCTTGCCGACAATAGATGAGGATAGAGGAGAAAAGAGTCTTTTATGGATGAGATGAAAACCCCTGGGAATAATGAAACCGGCGTAAATAGTCCGGGCGGCGCAAAGAGCGCGAAAACGCCGGGTGCCGGTTCGGCTGAAGAACAGAAGTGGACAGATCGGGGTAATGCCGCTGCCCGCGAGGGCGATTATGAGCGGGCGGCTGTGGCTTTTGAACACGTCGTTTCCCTCTGCCCGGATGACGCACGGGCGCGCTATAATCTGGCACTGGCCCAGCAGTATCTTGGCGATTCGGAAATTGCCATTGCCGGGTACCGCCGCGCCATTGACCTTGATCCCCAGCTTCTGGATGCCTACATCAACCTGGGCAATCTTTATAATGAGATTGGCCTGCACGAGGATGCCCTGGAGACGTTTCAGGAAGCCCTCGAATTAGACCCCGAAAACGATGATCTGTATACCAATGTCGGAGATACGTACCGCCAGATGCATCTGTATCAGGATGCTGTACAGGCGTATCGTCAGGCACTGTTTCTCAATGCGGACAATGCGATGGCGAAGGATGGCCTGCAGGATGCGCGTACTCGGATCGATGACCAGCTACACCGCATCATGGAGCAGGAAAAACGTATCGATGCCGACCCGCGTGACGCCAGTCGCTATGCCGAGCTTGCCCACCTCTACCTGGATATGCGCCGCTATAACGAGGCCCTCTCCGTTACCAACCAGATGCTCGCTATCGATCCCAACGGACGCGCCGCCTATGATATGCTGGCAACCGTCTACGAGCAGATGGGCGAGCGCGATCAGGCGGCGGATACCTATGCGACCATCGTCTCTCTGGCCCCGGACGATGCCGAGGCCTGGGAGCATCTCGGTACCTGGCGCTCTATCCAGGGCGACACCGCCGAGGCCATTGACGCCTACCAGCATGCCATCCAGCTTGAGCCGAATAGCATTCCTGTTCGCTTCAGTCTGGCCGAGACGTATCTCGAAGCCGAACGCTACGAAGATGCCCTCACTATCTACCGGTATCTGGTCGAGCGTGGCGATGAACTGCAATCCGACGATCTTGCCGCTGCCTATGCCGGTCTGGCCGATACCTACAACTCGCTGGGACGCTACGACGAGGCGGTTGAGACGGCGCAGAAGCTGCTGGAACTCTTCCCCGACGACCCGGAAGGCTACTACCAGCTTGCCACTGCCTATGATGCGCTCGGCAAGTACGATGAGGCCATCGAAAACTACGAAAATGCCATTGAGAGCGATCCCCTCAATGCCGATTACTACAATGACCTCGCCGATACCCTGCGCGAGGTGAAACGGTACGATGAGGCTCTCGATGCCGCCCAGCAGGCCATCGCCATGGACCCGTCCCTCATCGTTGCCTACGAGACCCTGACGCAGATTTACGAGGCGATGGGCCGCACGCAGGATGCCCAGGACGCCAGAGAGCAGGCCAACGCCTTGCGGTCTGCCAGCGAACTGGCGTAATCGACTGGAGAGAAGGCAGGGCAAGCGGCCCCGCCTTCTCTCTACAGCGCGGTTCAGCGACATGGAGCGAGCAGGGCCGCCCCGGCCCTGGCGCTCGCCTGGCAGCTCAATCCTTACCAACCTCGCTTTAGTTGATGCGCTCCTCGATGGTGGCGGCGAAGGTTTCCAGGTCGCCGATGCGTTGCTGGATGTGGTCGTAGAGCAGGTCGTGGCTGAGCGCGCCGGGGTCGTAGACGAGCGACTCGCGCAGGTTCGTCAGGATTTCGAGCCGGTAGGCCAGCGTGCCGGGGATGATCTGTTGCGCGGCCACGATGCTCAGCAACTCATAATAGCCTTCGGGGCGGCGCAGCCCCAGCGTGGCGACCAGGATGCCGCAGATGTGCAGGCAAGCCTCTATCGCCAGTTGCAGGTACCGCTCCGCCAGCCCGTAGACGCGATAATCGCCGGTAAATTCCTCGCGCTTCGTCTGCTTTAGATCATTGAGGATGGTTATGGCCTCGCGCAATTGCTTGAGATGGCGCTGGATCAGGTCTTTATCAACCGGCAATATCGTCCCATGCAGGCGGCGGCTCAGCGCCTGATTTTGAAGCTCATCGTATTTTTTGAAATCCAGGTAGTCCATGACTGCCTTCGTCTCAAACAAAATGCGCCGCTTCTCATCGCGACTGAACAGAATCTGGCCGTATTTGATGACTTGCAGTTTCAGCAGGAGCGATGCCTGGTTCAAGATCACCACGTCGATGCTTTCCGACTCCAGCCGCTTCGCCAGTTCGCTGAAGAAGTACATCTGGTAATCGAGAAATTGATCGGACTTGATCTGATCCATCAAGAGGATGGCAATATCGATATCGCTCAGATGTCCGAACGCAGTGCGCCCCGCGAGGGAACCGGAGAGGTAGGCCGCATTGACGGGATTTTGCGTGAAGAGCTGGTTGAGTTGAGCCTGCTTTTCGAATAAGTTCATGCAAACCTCCAGAGAAACCCGAACCTATCCAAAGCGCCGGGATAACCGAAGCAAAAGTGCTATTACTATAACTATACCATATTTGCCCGGTTTTGGTAAGCTCCGCTAACCCTCCACCCACTCTTCGCCGCTGGTCGCGACCTCCTTTTTCCAGATGGGAACCGTCGTCTTGAGCGTATCGATGATATAGCGGCAGGCCTCAAACGCCTCGGCGCGGTGTGGCGCGGCCACGACGATAATCACGCTGGCCTCGCCGATTTCCAGCCGCCCGAAACGGTGGGCTACCGCGACATGCTCCACGCCCCAGAGCCGCTTCGCCTCGCCCACGATGGCGCGTATTTGCTCTTCCGCCATCTCCACGTAGGCTTCATACTCAAGATAGCGAATCTGCTTGCCCCGCGCATTGTCGCGCACCACACCCTCGAAGACCACGATGCCTCCGTCGCTCGGCCTCGTCACAGCCTCAATCAGCGCCGCCCGATCCAGTGGCTCTCGTGTCAGCCGAATCACCGGTTCCATAGCCTGCTCATCCTTCCTGCTTTGCTGGCCCCCGCCCATCGGCGGAATAAATACCAGCTCATCGCCCTCGTGCAGCCGCGTCTCAGGCGCAACATAGCTGCGATTCACCGCGCACAGCGAGCGTTCCATCATGCCCTGCAAACGCGGATAGCGCCCGAGCAGTATCGCCCGCGCCTCCTCCACGCTTGCCCCTTCAGGCACCTCCAGCCTCTCCTCGCTCTTCCCTGTCGCTTCTCGGAACGAAGCAAAGTACCGAATACGAATCTCCATGGATTGACTCTCAGTTTCCTCTTTCGTTGCCATACAGTTCTGTATGGAGTGTATCATACCGGAAAAGGAACTGTCGAGGAACGGTGAGCGGCTGTCAGTTTACGGCAACCCGCTCACATTGACCTGAATCAGCCCGCTAGAAGGATACGTCCAGCCCAGGGCTTTGTCTACGGCGGGGCTGAGGTCGATGCTGGACTGGTTGGCGATGTTTTTATTGTATGTTCCTGAGCGGAGCCAGTCTCCGTAGTGGGCATTGTAGCCGTCTGGCCCGCCCCCGCAGCTGAGGCCGTCGTTGTTGACGGAGGCGACGGAGGACTCTGAGCAGCCTTGAGGGAGAGCGGTTGGCCAGGTGCCGTCGGCGAAGTTGCCGGTGGGCGAGTAGCCGGAGGGCTGGAAGAAGGGCAGGCCGTTGTGGTCATAGAGCAGGTAGTAATAGGTTCTGCGCAGATTCTGCCCGTTGGGGCAGATGCCGTCGACCAGAGGGTTGCTGGTCGCATCCGGCGCGATCAGAGTATGTCGGGGCGTATACCGCAGCCATAGAGCAGGTAGGTCGCGGTCTGGCGCACCGTCACCTCCAGCCCGGCCTCTTTGCAGCGGTCGGCAAGCCAGGCGGGATCATAGTAATTCTTCACGATCTGGAAGGCACGGCCATCATTCAAGGTGCGCATCTGTAGTTGCTTGCCCTCCTGGGCCAGGCTCTGGTCGGCTGCCGTTGGCTCGTGACGGCCATCGACGAAGAAGATTTTCCCGCCGGGCCTGAGCGCCGTCGCCACCATGCGCAGAAACGCGGGCAGGCGATCCAGTGGGACGTGCGAAATCCAGAAGCTGAAGCTGACCGCGTCATAGGTGCGCGTCGGCTGCCACGCGAAAATATTGGCCTGCACGTAGGTGACGCGGTCGCTGCCCAGACGCGCCCGGTTGAGGGCCATCATTTCAGTCGAGGCGTCAACTGCCGTAATCGAGTGTGCGTAGCGTAACAGGCGTTCCGTCCAGATGCCGGTACCGGGCGCGATTTCCAGAATATCCCCCTCCAGGCGCAGCGCGTCGAGGGCGGCGAAGACCTCATCGACTTCGGCGAACCAGGTGGGATTGGTCTCTGGCCGATCATTGTAGCGACCCCGGCGATAGAACCAGTCGTCATATTCATTGGCTCGTTCCCGGTAGTACCGGGCCATTTCCTCCAGGATTTCGGTGGATATGATCTCACTCATTTTGCGCAGACTTCTCCACAGCAAGGATATGACAGAGAGAAGGGTAGCAAACGACCCCTCTCTCTGTCATACGTTTGCCGGGTACACGTCGCTTACTGCTGATATGCCAGCAGCAGGGCGAGGTTTGCCAGCGTGCGTGTGGCGGTGCCGGTCGCGCCTTTCTCCTGGTAGGGCTTCTTGCTTTCGACGTAGAAGGTACCGGCAATGTCCAGGTGCGCCCACTGCGCGTTGCCGACGAAGTTTTCCAGAATTTTGGCCGCCGTCACTGAGGAAGCGGGCCGCCCGCCGGTCTGCTTGATGTCGGCAATATCGCTCTTGATCTGCTCGGCGTACTCCGGGTCAAGCGGCATGGGCCAGTATTTCTCGCCTGCGAGCTTGCCCGCTTCGATGATTTCCTGGCAGAGTTGCTCGCTGTTGCAGAAGAGGCCCGTCATGACGCTGCCAAGCGCGACGACGATGCCGCCGGTCAGCGTGGCCACGTCGATGATGGGCGATAGCCCCTCGCGCACGGCGTAGGAGAGCGCGTCAGAGAGGATCATGCGCCCCTCGGCGTCGGTATTGACGATTTCAATGGTCTTGCCGTTCATGATGCGCACGATGTCGCCGGGTCGATAGGCGTTGCCGCCGGGCATGTTCTCCGTCGTCGGCACCAGCACGGTGACGTTGATGGGCGGTTTGAGTGTGGCAATGGCTTGCATCGCGCCGATGACGGCAGCCGCGCCCGCCATGTCGCCCTTCATTTCGTCCATGCGTTCAGGTGGCTTGAGAGAGATGCCACCGGTATCGAAGGTGATGCCCTTGCCCACCAGCGCCATGCCTTGCTTCGTGCTTTTATCACCCTGGTAGCGCAGAATGATGAATTTCGGGGGTTGCGCGCTGCCCTGTGAGACGGCGAGCAGGCCGCCCATGCCCAGTTCCTCCATCTGCGGGCGATCCAGTACCTGATATTCCAGCCCGAAGCGCTTTGCCATGGCGACGGCGCGGTTTGCCAGTTCCGTCGGTGTCATCACATTGGGCGGCTCGTTCACGAGGTCGCGGGCGAAGTTGGCTGCCTCGGCCAGCGCCACGCCGCGTCGGATGCCTTCTTGAAGCTGCGCCTGCTGCGAGTCGTAGGAGAGCAGTTCCACCTTCGCGATGCCCCTGCCGTTGCCGCCCTGTGGCTCGCTGTGCTGGTACTTTCTGAAGGAATAGGTACCAAGCAGCGCGCCTTCGACCTCGGCCTGCGCACCCTCTTCGGCGTCGATGCCAGAGCCGCTCCAGTTGAGCGCGAGGCAGAGCGTGCGCGCGCCCGTGCTTTGCGCCTGCCGGGCCGCGACGGCGCTGGCGCGGCGCAGGGACTGCGAAGTCAGCTTCCCCTGCTCGCCCAGGCCGACCAGCAACACGCGCCTGGCTGCCAGCCTGCCCATTGTGTGGACGGCGGCCAGTTCTCCCAGGTTGCTCTTGAATTCTTCGATGGTACTGATTTCATGAAGCAGTCCGTTCAGCAGGTTGTCCACCGTCGCGGTCGTTCCCGGCAGTTCTACCTGCCCGCCTTGCCCACGTACCGCTCCCACGACCAGCACATCACATGCTACGTCTTTTACTCCTGAAGTGATAACCTGAAATTCCATTTGCCATTTCCCACTTTCTGCTTGAGGTAGCGCGCGACGAAAAAGAGGCTGATCGGCGGGCCATTACTGGCTGTCTCCGGCTGTCATGCTGAGCGCAGCAAAGCATGACATGCCGCCAGTGTGTTACCGGTCAGCGTGTCGCATAGATATGAGAAATAATAGCAAAATTCGGGAAAAGTAGCTAACTCAGCCCGTTTTTCCTATTGTGGTGGTAGCAGTCGCTCGACCACTTCCAGCAACTGGCGGGGTTTGAAGGGCTTGGTCAGGTACTCAGTACAGCCGACGCGCATGGCCCGTTCGTTCACGTCGCTGAGGGCGTAGGCGGTGACGGCCACGATGGGGATGCTGGCGAGGCCGGGGCGCTGGCGAATCAACTGCGCCGTCTGGTAGCCGTCGAGGACGGGCATGGAGAGGTCGGTCAGGATCAGGTCGACCGGCTCGCGATCGAGAATGCTCAATGCCTCGTAGCCGTTTTCGGCGCTGAGGCAGCGATAGCCGCGTGTCGAGAGGACGCGCTCTACCAGAATGCGATTAGAGGCTTCGTTCTCCACAATCAGGATGGTCGGCTGGCGTGAGCCGGGAGGTGCGCCCTGCTGCTGTCTGTTTATCATGTTGTCTGCTGTCCATTCTCTACTGGCAGGGTGAAGTTGCTCACGGGTCTGGCTCCTGGAGACTGGGCGATGGGCAGGGTAAACGAGAAGGTCGAACCCTGGCCCACGATGCTTTCCACGGCAACTTCGCCGCCCTGTAACTCAATCAACTTGCGGGCAATTGTCAGGCCGAGGCCGGTGCCGCCAAACTGGCGAGTGGTGCTGCCGTCGGCCTGCCGGAATGCTTCAAAGATGTAGCCAAGCGCCGCCGGAGAGATGCCGATACCCGTGTCATGCACCGCGACACGCAGCATATCGTAGTTGTCCAGCAGCGAACAGGCAATGGTCACGCCGCCCTGCTTCGTAAACTTCAATGCATTCGAGACAAGATTGGTCGCGACCTGCCCGACGCGCTGGCTGTCGGCCAGCGCCATTGGCAATCCTTCATCCACCTTCAATTCAAGCCATAACCCCTTCTGGTCCGCCAGCGGCTTCAACTGGCTCACCACGTCGCGCAGGCAGGCTTCCAGCGCCAGCGGCCTGACGGTGACTTCCAGCCGGTCCGCCTCGATTTTCGAGAGGTCAAGCATGTCATTCACCAGGGTTTTGAGGTCCTCGGCCCGTTGCACGATGAACTGCAGGTGTTCTTCCTGCTCCGGCGTCAGTTCTCCGTCGACAAACCCATCTAATAATAACGAACCATAACTGATAATGCTATGCAGAGGGGTACGTAATTCATGGGTGACGGTAGCCAGAAATTGTGATTTCAGGTGGTTGACCCGCTCAAGGGCCGCATTTTTGTCCTTGACTTCGGCGAAGAGCAGCGCGTTCTGAATCGCAATCGTTGCCTGAATGGCCGCCGTACTCAACAGGAACTTGTCGCGGTCGCTGATCTGATGCGGCTTATCGGAATAGAGGATAAATGCGCCGATGGATTGATCTTGCAGCAGCAGGGGAACGGCGATCACAGAGCCATAGCCGGCTTCGAGCGCCAGTTGCACCCAGGCTTCGCTGCGCTCGCGATAAATGGCGGAAATATCTTCCCCGTAGGCAATGCGCTGCTTTTGCATTGCCAGCCGGGCCAGCATCATATCGAGGTCGCGCAGGGCCGGACGGGGGATGCGTGGGCGGCGCAGGCCATAGGGCGATTCGGGCTGCGCTTTCGGGGCGCGCACGGCGCTGCGTTTGCCGCTGGAACGCGGCAGGGGCGAAGGGACGGCAGCCATCTTGGTGGTGGCGGCCATCGTGATATCGCCATCCGGGTCGGCATGCACCGTCACCGCTCCGTGCTGGCCCGAATGGCTGGTGGCCAGACCGGAAAAAGGCCCCGTCTCCCCGCTTCCACTGCCGTTCGTGCCGGGCGCTGAGGCCGTTGCCGACCATTGCGCCACCGCCCAGGGAGAGAGCATTTCGCGTCCGTAGAGCAGCAACGAGACGTGTTGCGCCTCCATCAGGTGGCCCAGACGCGAAACGATCTCGCCCAGCAGGTGTTCCAGGTCGAGCGTCGAGATCAGCGCATCGCTCATAATAAGCAGGTCTTCCATCTGCTTCGTAATCGCCTGGCTCTCGCGCTCCTGCAGAGAAAGCGACTCGGAGAGCAGGTGAAATGAGCGATCTAACACACTCAGTTCATCGGTCTTGATAGTAGCAGCCGGGGCCATGCTTGCGTTGCTGGCGGCGACCAGCGCGGCCACACGGCGCTGAATCCGGCGCAGCGGGCGTGTCAGGAAGTGGCGTGTAATGAAGATCAGGCTCACAATAGCAAGCAGGAAGCTGAACGCGGCCAGCGCGAGCAGCGCCGGGAGGTTGCGCCCCAGATACTCATTGATGTTATATAACGGCTCGACATCCACAATTACCAGCGAGGGTGTACCGGCCAGTTGCTGGCTGGCCGCGACGGTATCGGCCTGCGTGAGGTAGGTCTGTCCATTGACCTGGAATCTGGTGCTACCGGGGGAGCAGAAGACACCGTCATCGATGGAGTGCGCGTGGTGCATCTCCTTCAAGCTGCTATCCTGGATGGTCCCGCCCGCGCAGAAAGCCAGTTCCTGCCCCTGATCGCTTTCCACTGGCAGGTCTGTGAAAACGGCATGCAGCAGTTTCTCGCCCACCAGCGCGCCGACCACATTCCCGCCTCTGCCAGCAACCGGGGCGGCGACGCTCAACACCCAGACGGTATCGTCACCACTCGTTGTCTGGAGCAGCATCGTGGCCGCCTGCCCTGACAACGCCTGATTAAGCAAAGATGTGGGAATGGTGATCGTAGTATTTCCCAGTGGGGGCGTGCGTTTCTGCCTGTGGGAAGAATATACCGCGATGGCGGAGAAATTTGATTGCGCTTGCAGCTCGCTCAGGGCCATAATGGCTCCCGCAGTGGAAATACCGGTCTGAGCAAATGATAAAACGGTATCGTTATGGGCGGCGAGCGTTACTGCCCGCACCAGGGCTTCGCTTTCGGCTATGTATGCCTGTCTGGTTATTTGAAGGTGCGCGAGAACGTCACTTTTTGCTTCGCGCTCAAGATGATACTTCAGCAGGCTCACTGCCGCTACCGAAAATAGCAGAACGCAGAACAAAAGCGTTATGGTGGCCGCGATAATAAATTTTTCCCCGAGAGACCAGACTGTGAGTCTCAAGAAACTCCTTCCATTCATAGCGCGCTAACGAAAAGCAAGGGGAGGACGGGGTGCCAGCTCGTCCTCCCCCTACCGCGCATATGCAAAGGGCATATGCGAGACTCCAGGTGGCGCATGTGCAGACCCCATGGGGAAAAGGTCGCACTCCGTCAGATATGCGTTACAAGCCGCTCGTCGAGGTGGATCTGCTTGCTCGCGCACATCCCGCTTTCCATCCCAGGCCTACCTATTATAACGTATAACCCCGTAAATTGATATCACTTTTCCCATCAGTTTTCCCATTTCTCTGAAAAATCCCGTGAAAGCCGAGATTTTGGAGGTTTTGGTAACTTTGCTCTCTTCTACGTGTCCCGACAGGCCACCCACTACGCGCCCGCGGCAGGCCACCGCCCGCGGCAGGCCAGCCGCAAGGGGCAGGTCACCGCGACAGGCCACCGCGACAGGCCACCGCGACAGGCCACCCCTGGCGGGTGGCCTGCCGGGCAGTGGCCTGCCGTGTGGGGGTATGGCTTGCCGTGTGCGGCGGGCCACCGTGCGGTGGGCGGCGCGTGAGAGCCTGCGGGGGCCTTTGAACGCCCGTGAGGTTCTACTCGGCAGGCTCTACAGCCGTAATATGGCCGCTTTTGAGCAGGCGCACAATCGTGCGCGCGATATCCAGCTCGTTGCGGTGAATCAGGTGGGCGATGTCGCTAATGCTGCGCCTGCCGTCCAGCAGCAGGAAGACCACGCGGTCGCGCCGCTCCATCTGGCTCATGACGTGCGGCTCTGTCGCCCAGGTCAGCGCCCTGAAGACGGCGTTGACCCCCTGTTGCGCCATCTCTCTTGCTCCATCGGTGAGCCGGGCCGCGTGTTGCGGCCCCGATCCTGGCAGCGGTTGCAAAGGGGCCGTATACACGAGCGGTTCAGAAGCGATCTGCGCCGGAGCAGTAAGATGGACGGTGGGAATATCAGGAACGGCGAGGACGACAGGCGGCGCGGCTACCGGTTTTAGCGGGGCAGTTTCTCTCCCCTCAGCGGCTGATGCAGGTCTTACGGAGCGTGGGAGGGCGGCCATACCGGCAGGCGGGGTATCGCCTGTCGCTGTGTGCGTCACCGGCGTCAAAGCCTTCGGCGTCGAATTACGGTTTGTCGATAAAGTCCCGCTTTGCCCGACCCCTTTCGAGAAAGAATGCATCTGTATACCTCCTCCATTAACCACGTACCTACCAATCAGCGAGAATGTAATACACTATTGTAAAACCTCTACTACACTATACTCTTTCCGTGTGAAAACGCTGTGAAAACTGGCCTCTTTCGTGTGAAATTTCTGTGAAGATTGCTGAGATTGGATGGAGGTATCGTATACCAGAAAGTACCATTGTGTATTATCTCTTTTCAAAGAGGTACCCTGATTGGCTGAAAAGGCGAAACGATGTTAGCCCTTGTCTTCCCGCCATTCTCGGACTATATTCAACAATGAAGTTGCTTGAAAAGCACTTCTTTCAGAAAGGGAAAGCTTTTACCACAAAGGAGAGATACGATACCAATGGAACCACGCCTGAACTATGGTAAAGTTGCCCCCGGTGTGCGCAAGGCAATGCTGGGGCTGGAGAACTACGTCAACAATTGCGGTCTGGAGCCGGTGCTGCTTGATCTCGTGCGGCTGCGCGCCTCGCAGATCAACGGCTGTGCGTTTTGTATTGATATGCATGCCAAAGACCTGCGCGCTGCCGGGGAGAGCGAGCAGCGCGTCTACATGCTCGACGCCTGGCGCGAGTCTCCCTTCTACAGTGACCGCGAGCGCGCTGCCCTGGCCTGGACAGAGGCCGTTACGCTCGTCGCCGTCGACCACGTGCCGGACGAAGTCTACGAGCAGGCGCACCGGCACTTCAGCGAAGAGGAACTGGCCAATCTCACCCTCGCCATCGTTGCCATCAACGGCTGGAACCGCCTCAACGTCAGCTTCCGCACCGTCCCCGGCGGCTATCAGCCCGCGCACCACTGATGAGTGGTTTGAGGGGAGATGAATCGGGGCATAGTCGCGGGCAAAGGCGGAGCTTACCCGCGACTATGCCCCGGCCCTATCATGACGTGCTGACTGGCAGGGTTATTGCTTGCTTTGAGCTACCCACTCGTCCCGCAATATGCCCATGTAGACAAGATCGATATATTTCCCGTTGCTCCACACATGCTGGCGCAGGCGGCCCTCCTCCTGAAAGCCGCAGGCGCGGTAGGAACGGATGGCGCGTTCGTTGTCGCCGTTGACCCTCAGCCAGACCTTGCGCTGGTTGCGCAGGCGAAAGGCGTAGTCGAGCAGGACGCGCACAGCGTCGCGCCCGTAGCCCTTGCCCTGGTATTCTCTATCGCCGATGCCGATGCCCAGCTCGCAGGTCTGCGCTACTGTATCGAAGTTGAAGAGGCCGCAGTGGCCGATATATTTGCCATCGGCCTCCATAGCAAAATCTGGGCCGTTGCGCCCGCCCTTCTGCGCCTCTTGATCGAATTCGGCTTCCAGCCGGGCCAGCGATTGTGGCTCCCAGGGGTCGCCACCGCCCAGTATCTCGAACTCCACATCGTTATTGAAGGCCCATTGTCGCTGTACATCTTCGCGTTTCATAGCGCGCAGCGTCACCTTCTCGCCCTTAAGCATAGTCCGCTCCTTCCCCTGTACTTTTGCTCACATTATGACGGACTTTCCTTCTACGTGTCAAACGGCAACAATAAGCGTCCAGTGCGAAAGGCGCACTGGACGCTTATTGTTGAATTGCTCAGGCAAATCAGGGAACCTGTGACCACGTCATTGG
Organism: Chloroflexota bacterium; assembly: GCA_902810755.1. The sequence goes on along the minus strand of CADDYT010000025.1, from coordinate 14,513 downwards.
CCCGTTGGTACCTGTTTTATCGACCTGCTTTGCTGTGTTGTGCTGCGTGTCGACCAGGAAAATGCCTTGCTGGCCGTCGCCGAGGGCGACAACAAGCTGGTGGGCGTCGGTGGCGGACCAGATGAAGATGGAGACCGGCCCGTGCAGTTTGAGCGCGAGGGGCTTCTGGCCTGCCTGCACATTGACGACCATTGTCTGCGTTCCCGTGCTGTAGGCCAGTTGCTGGCTGTCGAACGACCAGACGGGGGCCGGCTGTCCGGCAACGCCGATGGCGATCTGTCTAGCGCCAGCCGTCGCCATGTTGACGATGTGCAGCGTGCCGACACCGGATGTGACGGCGTTCAGATAATCGGCTTTCATGCCGTCGGGCGACCAGGATGCGTAGCTGATCTGCTTGTCTGCGGTAAGCTGGATGGGGGAGAGGCCTGTAAGATCAACGCGCCACAGGTCTGCTGTGCGCCCGGTAGGGGAGCCGACCAGTAGCCAGCTGCCAACGCCGCCATGCCCGTTGCGGTTGTAGAGGGCCTGGGTATAGTCTCCCTGCGCGAGCAGACGGGGGGCAACGTTGCTGCTGACGCCCACGCGCCGCGCCCAGATGCTGTGTACATGTCCGGGTACGCCCACGCTCCAGGTGATGGCCGGGATATCGCTATCGGGCGACCAGTCAAACGAGAGAACGCTCTCCCCGGCCTGCTGGTTGCCATTCGTGATGGTGAGCAGGCCATGATTCTGGGTGTTGTAATCGAGAATGCTGGTAACGCCGTTGTGGGTGAAGGCAAAGGCGACGCGCACGCCGTCGGGTGACCAGACGGGATGGGAGACGCTGCCCTTGAGCGGCAGGGAGACCATCTGCAGCGAGCCGGTGCCGGTTGAGTAGATGTAGAGACTGGTCAGGCCCGTCCCGGCGGGGTCGGCCACGAAGGCCAGCATGCTGCTATCGGAAGCTGGTGACCATGCAAGGCTGCTGAGAATGGCCGCGCCGGTGCCAGTATCCCAGACCGAGGCAGGCTGCACTCCTGCTTTGAGCAGGCGCAGGGGAAGGACTTTATCGCTCTGCCCATCGCTGCGAATGATATGCACGATCGCCGTTTGCAGGTCAATGTAGGCCAGCAAATCTCCTGCGGCGCGGCCTGGCAGGGGGGCGCTGATAGCCCAGTTTGCCGCGACCGTCACATTGGCCGGGGTAAGCGCCACCGCCGTTGTGCTGCCATCGGCGGGGATGCTCATGAGCCTGCCATCACGCAGGAAGACGATATGCATGCCTGCGGCCAGTGGCCCTGACTGCAAACTGGCTGGCGGCGGCAGGGTGCCGCTGGCCGTTTGCTGCGCGGGATGCATCAGGTTCCAGCTGATATAGCCGCCGACGCCGATGGTGAGCAGGATGGTGGCCGCAATCGCAACGTACATAGCGCGCAACACCCACGAGCCATTGCGTCGTGGGCGAACGGCTGGCCGCTTTCTGGTTGGTTGCGCCTCCTGTCCCTGCAAGCTACTGAGCAGGCCGCCGCGAGTAGACGAGCGACCGCCGGGCAAGGCGATCAGGTGCGGGCGCCCGGGAGCGTCAAGGCGGGGGTGACGATAGGGTGGAGCTTCTGCGTGGCTGACATCGAAGGTGCCGGTCAGTTCCAGGTATTCCGGCGAAGTGAAGATACGAGTATGAAGCGCCGGGTCGGGGGATACGCGGGGCAACTGCGAGAGGAGAAAATCGTGGCGACGAAAATCCGCCAGAACGCCGCTGCAATGGGAGCATCCCTGCAGGTGGGCAGCGACCCTTCTGCGTTCTTCCGGCGCGAGCTCGTTGTCAAGGTAAGCACTGAGCAGTTCCTCGACTTGCTCGCAGTTCATGTGGTTCCTCCTCCTTGTTCCAGCGCCCGGTAGTGTTCGCGGAACGATTGCCTGGCGCGCGATAAATACATCTTAACACCGCTTTCGGCAATATTAAGCGCCTGGGCAATCTCGCTATAGGAGAAGCCTTCCTGCGTGTAGAGCAGCAGCGCGGCGCGATATTGTTGAGGCATGCGACGAAGAGCGGCGCGCACCAGTTCTGTGGTGCCGTACATTTCCTGTGGATCTGCGCTCTCGACATCCGCCGGCTCGTGATCCAGGTCTTGCCAGGGCAGCCAGGCAATCAGCTTGCGTCGGCGCAATGCATCATAGGCGGTATTGGTCGCAATGCGATAGAGCCATGCTGAAAGCTTGAGGTTCGCGTCCATTTTCGGCAGCGCCCGGAATGCCTTCAAAAAGGTATCTTGCGTCAGATCATCCGCCTGCTCGCGATCTCCTACCAGGTGATACACGTAGTTGTAAATTGGTGTCTTATATTCATCGTATATCTGTTCAAAGGACCAGGTACTTTCCTTTGTATCCGCCCGAGCCATGCGCTACAGTCCCTTCGATGGCTAATATCTATCAACTTGCCCGTTCCATGTTTTCAATCCCAATCGGGATAGCAAACCCTACAAGCGATAGTAAAAAGCGCATCTCCGGCTCTCGTTTCCCCTGGCTGGGCGAGAGGGAAAGCCTTTCGTCCTTCTGTGTAGTGGAACGGACAACTAACACCTTCAGTAACATAGCAATATTCATGATTTGCTGTCAATCATAGTAGCATATCTGGTTCATATTTCCGCATGGCCAGCCTCTTCTGCTAGTACTAATGGGCCAACAACCTCTGCAATGATGGTTCGTTGTAGCTCAAGCGGGGAAGTCCCATGTATTTGCCTGAAAGCGGCGTTTGTGATACCATAGCTCGCAGAAATGGCATATCCAGTTGTCGGGGCGGTTGAGGAAGTCTGGGAAGGAGAGAGCATGATCAACGAGCATCCACAACACGGTTTGCGCACGGTCTGGTGGGAGGAGAGCGCCCATGAAGGCGTGGTATGCATGATTGATCAAACGGCGCTTCCCCAGGACCTGGTGACGCTGCGGCTCACGGACGAAGAGCAGGTGGCCGAGGCGATCAGAACGCTCAAAGTGCGCGGCGCGCCCGCTATTGGCGTCGCGGCGGCCTTTGGCATCGCGCTGGCTTTTCATCGTCTCCTCAAAGAACGGGGCGGGGATGAGCAAGAGACGATCACGCCACAGCAGGCGCAGGAGCTACAGGAGCGCCTGCGGGCCGTCAGCGATCTGCTGGCCAGCACGCGCCCGACAGCCGTGAACCTCTTCTGGGCCATCGAGCGCATGCAGCGGCGGGCAGGCGCGCTTTTGAGCGGCGGCTGCTCGCTTGCCTGGCTGGCGCAGCGCCTGCGTGACGAGGCGCAGGCGATTGCTGTCGAAGATTTTGAGGCATGCAAACAGATGGGCGTCTATGGCGCGCAACTGATCGCCGATGGCGCCAGCCTGCTCACGCACTGCAACGCGGGCGCGCTGGCAACGGCAGGCTGGGGAACCGCCCTTGCCCCCATGTATGCCGCGCACAAAGCGGGGAAGACCATCCACGTCTTCGTCGATGAGACGCGCCCCATCTTGCAGGGAGCGCGTTTGACGGCCTGGGAGCTTCAACAGGAGGGCATTCCGCTCACACTCATCACCGATAACATGGCCGCTCACTTCATGCGCAGGGGCGAGATCAACGCGATCTTTGTAGGGGCCGACCGCATCGCCGCCAACGGCGATTTCGCCAATAAGATTGGCACCTACGGCGTCGCGGTGCTGGCGCGGGCGCATTCCATCCCCTTCTATGTCGTCGCGCCCCTCTCCACCATCGATCTCAAACTGCCTTCCGGCGAGCAAATTCCCATTGAGCAGCGCAATCCCACAGAGGTGACGGCCATTCGCGGCGTCCCTGTCGCGCCCGCCGGTGTTCGCGTCGCCAATCCTGCCTTCGATGTCACCCCGCACAGCTATGTCACCGCCATCATCACGGAGCGCGGCATCGCGCGCCCGCCGTATGATGTGGCTTTGCGAGCATTGTTTTCGAGCCATCAGCATAATGGGAAGCAGGCAAACGGATAATGGAGATGGATGTCGTGCAGGCCGTCGCCCAACACGCGGAAGAGGAAATGGGCAGGGAAGAGTTCCAGCAGATCAGCGCGGTCGTCGCAAGCTGTAAGATGCTGGCGCTGCAACTCGAAGGGCAGGAGAACGACAGCGGGGAAGCTGGAGATATGGAAGGAAGCGGAGATGCAGAAGAAACGGGAACGACGACCATAGATATGGAGGCGCTGGTCCTTGCCGGCTACCTGCATGATATCTCCGTCACCGCGCACGGCTACCAGGGCCACCATGTCAAATCGGCTGAGCTGGCGGTCGAATTCCTGCGCGAACTCGACGTTCCTGCCGGGCGCATTTCCAGGGTGGAGCAGGCCATTCTGGCGCATACCACTCGCGTGCCGCCTGAGCAGCGCCACAGCGTTCCTCTGGAGGGCCGCATTCTCTACGACGCTACCAACCTCGGCCACCTCAGCGGCCTCGCCGTCGTCACCGCGCTGATCGAATTCGGCGCGCGCTACCGCGAGCAATATCGCAATCGCAAAATCAACGGTGAAATCCTCTCCGCCGTGCTACGCCATATGGAGGAGCGTTTCATCGAACTTTACCAGTCGTTATACACGGCTCCGGCCCGTGAGCTGGCCCGTGAAAAGTTCGACCGCACTCTCGCCTTTATCGATGGCGTGATCGAACACCTGAGCGATGCCACGCCAGTCTAAGTGTATACCAATGGAGCATGCCTATGTCTATTCTTGTTGTTGGTTCTGTCGCTCTGGATACTGTCGAAACGCCCTTTGCCAGGGTCGAGGAAGTGCTGGGTGGGGCCGCGTCCTATTTTTCTACGGCGGCCTCGCTTTATCATCAGGTCAACCTGGTCGCGGTGGTGGGCAGCGATTTCCCGCGCGAATATCTCGATTTCTGGCGCAGCCGCCCCATTAATCTGGAAGGCTTGCAGGTAAAAGAGGGCCGAACCTTTCGCTGGATCGCTCAATATCATATGGATATGAACACGCGCGACACGCTGGATACGCAACTGGGCGTCTACGCGGGCTTCCACCCGACCATCCCCGACGACTACCGTGCCAGCGAACTGCTCTTCCTTGCCAACATCCAGCCAGAATTGCAACTGGAAGTCCTCAGCCAGGTGCCGAAGCCTCGCCTTACCGTGCTGGATACGATGGAACTCTGGATTATGACCGCTCGCCAGCAACTGACCGAAGTCATCAGGCGCGTTGATATCCTGCTGATGAGCGAAGAAGAGGTGCGACAGTATACCAATCAGGCGAGTATCTTTAGCGGTGTGCGTCAGTTGCTCGGCATGGGCCTGAAATATGTGATTGTCAAACAGGGCAGCTATGGCGCGCTCCTCTTCGGCGCAGACGGCACCTACTTCACCGCGCCGACCTACCCGCTTGAAGAGGTGATTGACCCGACCGGTGCGGGCGATGCCTTCGCCGGTGGTTTCCTCGGCTATCTTTCCAACAGAGAACCCGCCGTTGATGGTTGCTATTCCGTCGATGATATCAAATGCGCTGTTGTGCATGGTAACATCATCGGCTCCTTCGTCTGTGAAGATTTCAGCATCGCGCGCCTGCGCGGCCTGACGATGGAGGATATAGCCAGCCGCTATCAAAAACTGGTACAATATTCACACTTTGATCGTCACTGGCAGTAAGCTTTTTAATAGTAAGCCATGAGAATCGTTCCCTGACGTGTCATGCTAAGCGGCAGCGAAGCATTGATGAGGCAGCCCGTTACTCAGCAGGACACGTCAGAGGGTCTTTTTCATAGCATGTGAGAGGAAACATTGTTTATGACAACATCGATTCGTGGAGATGTCAAAGATATCTCGTTAGCTCCACGCGGCAAAGACCGCATTGAGTGGGCTGCGAAGGATATGCCCGTTTTGCGGCTGATTCGCGAGCGGTTCGCGAAAGATCAGCCGTTGCAGGGCGTGCGCATGTCCGGCTGCCTGCATATTACCACCGAGACGGCCAATCTCGCTATCACGCTCAAAGCGGGGGGAGCCGATCTCGAACTGTGCGCCTCTAATCCGCTTTCCACGCAGGATGACGTGGCCGCCGCGCTGGTGAGCGAGTATGGCATACCGACCTTTGCCATCAAGGGTGAGGATGAGCAGACCTACTATCGCCACATCAACGCTGTCCTCGACCACGAGCCGAATATGACGATGGATGATGGCTGCGACCTGGTTTCGACGCTGCACACCACGCGCAGCGAACTGATCCCCGGCATCATCGGCGGCATGGAAGAGACGACGACGGGCGTGATTCGCCTGCGCAGCATGGAGAAAAACGGCGTTCTGCGCTTCCCCGTGCTGGCCGTCAACGAGTCCGATACCAAGCATCTGTTTGATAACCGCTATGGCACGGGGCAGAGTTCTATCGATGCTATCATACGCGCCACCAATATCCTGCTGGCCGGGCGCACGTTTGTTGTCTGCGGCTATGGCTGGTGCGGGCGCGGCGTGGCCTCGCGCGCGCACGGCATGGGCGCCAACGTCATCGTCACCGAGGTCGACCCCGTGCGTGCCCTGGAAGCGGTGATGGACGGCTACCGTGTCATGCCCATGCTGGAGGCCGCGCCGCTCGCCGATATCATCGTTACCGTTACGGGCGATGTCAACGTGCTTGACCGCCAGCACCTGGAACGCCTGAAGGATGGAGCCATCATCGCCAACTCCGGCCACTTCAACGACGAGATCAACATTCCGGCGCTGGAATCGCTCTCCACCGGCAAACGCCGCGTGCGCGACTTCGTGGACGAGTACACCTATGCCGATGGACGGCGCGTCCACCTGCTGGCCGAGGGCCGCCTGGTCAACCTGTCCGCCGCCGAAGGCCATCCCGCCAGCGTCATGGACATGAGCTTCGCCAACCAGGCCCTCGGCGCCGAATACATGCGCCAGCACGCGGCAGAGTTGCAGCCCCGCGTCTACACGCTGCCGCCTGCAATCGACCGCGAGATCGCCCGCCTCAAGCTGCAAGCTATGGGTGTGCGCATCGACACCCTGACCCCTGAGCAGGAACTCTACCTCAACTCCTGGGAGTCCGGCACGTAGAGCCGGGTGAAGCCAGGGTGCAGGCCCGCTGCGCCTGGCTTCACATTCACCTGTACGAGCGTGTTTCTCAATAGTATGTTCGCCATAAAAAAGTATCGCGGGTATGTCATGCTGAGTGGAGCGAAGCATGACATACCCGCGATACTTTATCATCAGGATTCGCTTACGTCGTTGGCAGGTCGCGTTTGTTGAAGATGACGAGGCCGATGAGGCCGAAGACGAGACCGGCGACCACCAGCACCCAGGGATACCAGCCGGTGATATCATGGGCGACGAGCGCCTGGATGCCCTGGGTGTAGTAGAATGGCTCGATTTTGAGCATCCAGTTCAGTTTGTCGCTGATGCCGCCGATGGTGTTCATCATGTAGAAGAGGAAGAGAATGCCCACAACGATGCCTCCCGCGCTGCGGCTGGCATCTATGAAGGAGCCGAAGAGCAGGCCGAGGCCGGTGGACATGAAGAGGAAGGCGAACTCGATCACCTGCGTGATGAGCAGCCATTGCCAGTCGATGTTGGGGTTGCTGACGAAGAGCGAGCCGATCCAGACGGCGATAATGGTCAGCACGCTGATGAAGACGGCGGCGAGGAAGGTGCCGAGCCAGGTCTCCAGGTAGTAGCGTGTGCGGCTGATCGGGCGCGCCAGGGCCAGATCGAGCGTGCCGTTCTCCGCAGTCGCGGGTATGGCGGCGCCGGCGAGGTAGCCAATGATGCCCCCGAAGATCAGGCCGTAGAGGGCGCTGTAGAGTTCGACGGCCATCAGCGTCGTGTAGCCGGAGATGTGCTGCACCTTCGCTCCCAGAATGCCGGTCAGGACGCTGGACGAAACGTAGGGATCAAAGTTGAGTTTCGATATGGTGGGGTAGATCAGGCCAACGACGATGGCCAGCAGGACGGCGTAAAAAGCCCCGTAGGCCACCGGCAGTTTTCCGTTGGCGAGCGTGCGCATGGCAATGGCGATAAAATGCGCTCGTTTCTTCGGCGCGGGCAGGTTTTTCGGTATGGTGACGGTTGTAGTTGCCATGATGATCTCTGTCCTTTCCGGGTTAGCGTGTCTCCACTGTGGTCTTTGCGGGTTCTTCGTAGAATTTCAGGAAGACTTCTTCGAGTGGGGCCTCTTCCGCGTTCAGGCGGACGACGTTGTGCTGGCTGAGGGCCTTGATGAGCGCGTCCATGCTACCGCTGACGTTGAACTGGTACTGGGCGTTGTGCTGCTGCACCATGCTGACGCCGGGGATACGGGCCAGTTCTTCGGGCGCGACGCTATCGCCGAATTCGACGGTCACGCGCTGCCCCGCCTTCTCGCGCAGGGCCTCCACCGTCTCCACCGTCACCAGTTCGCCGTTGCGAATGACGGCGACGCGGTGGCAGACCTTCTCAACGTCGCTCATGATGTGCGAACTCATGAAGATGGTCTTGCCGCGCGCCTGCTCGTCCAGCAGGAACTGGTTGAACGTCTTTTGCAGCAAGGGGTCGAGGCCGGAAGTTGGCTCGTCCAGCAGCAGCACATCGGGATCGCACATGAAGGCCAGCACAATGCCGATTTTCTGCCGCATGCCCTTTGAATAGCCCTTGATGGGCCGCTTCATCTCCACATCGAACATCTCGACCAGCGAGTTGAGCAGCACCGGTTCCAGCCCCTGCAGGCGCGAGAAGTAGTCGATGACCTGCTTGCCCGTCATGTCGCCGGGCAGGCGCACGTCGCCGGGCAGGTAGCCGAGATGTTGATGCAGGTTGATCGCATCGCTCTGCGCATCCATGCCCAGGATGCGAATGCTGCCTGTGGTGGGGTAGATCAGGTTGAGCATGCAGCGAATCGTCGTCGTCTTGCCCGCGCCGTTCGGCCCCAGGAAGCCGAAAATCTCCCCATGCTCCACGCTCATCGAGATGCCCTTCACCGCCTGAATTTTGCCATAATTTTTTTTCAGTTGCTCGATTTCAATAGCAGATGCCGTTGTCGTCATCATTTTAACTCCTTCTCTTCCTGCTTCTTTATCAGGTCTACTTCGTAGGCAAAGTAACGGTCTACAGCTTGAACAACCTCCTCCGACTCCTGTACCGGCGCGGTTGCTGCGGGTGGTGCCAGGGCGCGTATCAGGGCGTCGGTCATCACTTCAACCGCCTCGTCGTCCGGGAGGAGCAGTTCGTCCGGCAAGAATGATTCAACCATCAGAAACCCTACTATGATGGCGCTCATCAGATGCATTTGCGCCTCAAAGCTCTGGTCGGTGCGAAGCAGGCCCTGCTCGCGCATGAGGCGCAGCAGGCTCATAAAGGAAGCGATGCGCTCCTCGGCTGTCGGGGTCTGAATCTCCTGGCGCGCCAGTTCGCCCAGCATGGTCGTGTCGCGCAGGAAAAGCGCCTTCCAGAGCGGATTCTTCATGGTGGCGAGCATTGAATACTTTATCATGCCGTAGAATGTGTTCCCTTCGGGATCGCTGGTCATGCGCTGCCTGATCTCCTCGGCCAGCTTGCGTTCCTCGTGAAAGAGCAGCGCGCGGAACAGGTCTTCTCGCGTCTTCCAGTGCAGGTAGATGGTGCCTTTCGCCACCCCTGCCTGCTTCGCAATATCATCGATGGTGGTCTTGTTATACCCCCAGCGTTGTATCAATTCGGCAGCGGCATCCAGAATGCGTTCCGCCCGCGCCTGCCGCCTGTTCCTCTCTTCCTGGGAGTCGCGCTCCCCGCTACTGCGTTGTCCTGCCAATTCCGGGACTCCTTCTCTGTTATCTATGACGCAGAAATGACTGTATGACCAGATGAACGAATTTAGTCATATCTGCTATCTGGTCATAAGTGTAATCGTGAAACGGGGAAAAGTCAAGAGGCAGTTTCCCGTGTCACCGCCGCGCCCCAGGCCACCCGCAAGAGGTGGCCCTACTCTAGACGACCGGCCCGCATGGCTCTATAAGGCTCATGAGATGCAGCGTCTAGAGTAGGGCCACCTCTTGCGGGTGGCCTGCTCCACTGATGAATTTTCCATTCCGTCCGCGATATCGTACAATGCGTAGAGAATACGAGGACAATTGTATCTTTCGGGAGAAAGTTTATGGCAGAAACGACGAACAATGGGCATACACAGGCGCGAGATGAACATGAGCATACGAATAGATTGATTCATGAGACAAGTCCGTACCTGCTCCAGCATGCGCACAATCCGGTTGACTGGTATCCGTGGGGCGAGGAGGCGCTGGAGAAGGCGCGGCGCGAGGATAAGCCGATTATACTGAGCGTGGGCTATTCGGCCTGCCACTGGTGCCATGTGATGGAGCGCGAATCGTTTGAGAACCCGGAGATTGCCGCCATCATGAACCGCCATTTTGTGCCGATCAAAGTGGATCGCGAGGAGCGCCCAGATATCGACGCGCTCTATATGCAGGCGGTACAGGCGCTGACGGGGCAGGGTGGCTGGCCGATGACCGTCTTTCTCACGCCGCAAGGCCGCCCGTTTTACGGCGGTACATATTATCCCCCTGATGACCGCCGCTACGGGCAGCATATCATACCAGGCTTTCGCACCGTCTTGCTGAGCATGGCCGATGCCTATCAAAATCGGCGTGAGGATGTGGAGCAGCAGGCGGCGCAACTGGCGAACATACTGCAACAGGGTGCTGGTTCGCGGCTACTCAATAGAAACGCCGGTCCAACCGGTGCGCTGCCGCTTGAGATGCTGGCGACGGCGGATCGCGAACTGGCCGCCGATTTCGATGCCGTCAACGGCGGCTTCGGCAACGCGCCCAAATTCCCCAGCACGATGGCTTTAGAGTTCCTGCTGCGCATGTATGTCCATCGCCTGCGCGGCGAACTCGGCTCGAAGGCGACGCGGCCCGAACTGGAAATGGTAGAGTTTACGCTGAATAAGATGGCGAACGGCGGCATCTATGACCACCTCGGCGGCGGCTTCCATCGCTATTCCGTCGATGCCGAATGGCTGGTGCCGCACTTTGAGAAGATGCTTTACGATAACGCGCTGCTCAGCCGCCTCTACCTGCATGCTTATCTCGTGACAGGCAACCCTTTTTACAGCGATATTGTGACGCAGACGCTGGACTATGTAGTGCGCGAGATGACCTCGCCGGAGGGCGGTTTCTACTCAACGCAGGATGCCGATAGTGAAGGCGTGGAGGGCAAGTTCTACGTCTGGACGCCGCAGGAGATCGAGACCGTGCTGCCGGTCGAAGATGTGCAGATGTTTCTCACCTACTATGGCGTGACGCCGGAGGGCAATTTCGAGGGCAAGAACATTCTGCACGTGCCGCGCCCGGCGCAGGAGGTGGCCGACGAACTGGAAACCAGCCTGGACGTGTTGCAACAGACGCTGGAACGCGACCGCAGCCTGCTCTTCCACAAGCGAGCCGAGCGCGTGCCGCCCTCACGCGACGAGAAAGTCCTGACCGCCTGGAACGGCATGATGCTGCGCAGCTTCGCCGAAGCCGGTCGCTATCTCACCCGCCCCGACTACATCCAGGTCGCTATCCGCAACGCCGATTTTCTGCTTACCAACCTGTATCAAAACGGTCGCCTGCTGCGCACCTACAAGAACGGGCGGGCGCACCTGAAGGGCTATCTTGAAGACTACGCCTTCCTCATCGATGGCCTGCTGGCGCTCTACGAGGCCAGTTTCGACTCGCGCTGGTTCGTCGAAGCTCACCGCCTGACGGACGAGATGATCGCCCTCTTTGCCGATAATGCGCAGCCCGGCTTCTACGATACGGGACGCGATCACGAGGAGCTGGTGGCGCGGCCCAGAGACATCATGGATAACGCGACTCCGGCGGGCAACAGCGTGGCCGCCGGGGTGCTGCTGCGTCTGGCCGCCTACACAGGCAACGAGCAATACCGCCAGCGCGCCGATACGTACCTGCGCGCCCTGGCCGATGTCATCGTGCAGCACCCCTCCGCCTTCGGCGAAGTGCTGGGCGCGCTGGATTTCGCGCTCTCCCCCGTCAAAGAAATTGCTATCATCGGAGACCTGCGCGCCGCTGACTGCCGCGCCCTGCTAGAGGTTGTCAACGAGCGGTATCTGCCCAACAGCGTGCTGGCCGCCGCCTTCCCGACCGACATTGAGTCAATGCAGGCCATTCCGTTGCTGCAAGATCGGCCCATGAAGGATGGCAGAGCAACCGCCTACGTGTGCCAGAACTTCACCTGCCTCGCCCCCGTCACGACGCCGGAGGAGCTGGTGAAGCTATTGTAGCCAGAACGCGGGCCAGCGCCCATCAGTCGTTTACATACTTGAGTTCGCCTTTGATATCGTGGCAGCAGAGGATACCGGTGCTGGCGAGGCGCTCGAGGGCGAGGGTGGCAGCGGCGATCTCTCTGCGGCCCACCGCTTTCTTGCTGGCGGGAGCGAATTTTTGCGCGACTTCCTGCGGCGTGAAGACGGTGAGCGAGCCGGGACGGTCTCGCAGGTAGGCGATGATGGCGTTCTCGTACCAGCTAATCAGGTCGGCTGGCTGGTGCGAGCGCGGCAGGGAGGCGATCATCACGGGGCAGGGGGCCAGCGAGAGGACGCGGCGCGAGGTGCTGCCGACGAAGAAACGCCGCAGCTTCTGCCCCGCCGAGTCTCCATGGCTGCCGACGATAATCAGGCTGACGTGCAGTTCCCTCGCCGCCTTTACGATCTCATCGGCGGGCAGCCCTACGCGCACCAGCGTCTCGATCTGTTCCGCCTGAATACCGCGTTCTTGCAACTCGTCCTGCACCTTGCGCAGGGCCGCCTCGGCCTGGCTGCGCTGTTCAAGCGTGACCGAGATAGGCAGCATCTGGCCCGTATACATACCGAGAGAGGGCGAGGTCATGTAGGGAATGGTAATGACGGTAAGCAGGACAACATGCAGGTGAGGGGCAGCCGACTCCAGCAGGTCGGCCGCCGAACGTAAGGCGTGCCGTGTGGTGGCAGAGATACCTGTGTCAATGCCCAGCAAAATGCGTTTGTTCATGGCTTTTCCCGTTTCCCATCTCAGGTCATCAACCGGTCAAACGATGCTGGCTGCGCTCTTTCTTTCAGGTTAAGCTATGCGGTTTTTACCAGAGATTCTGGTGTACCTGCATATAAAGTATACATATTTTTCCACAGCTGTGCAAGCTCGCTTGATTGTGGACACCGGGAGAACGTTCGTCTGAATTACCTACGAATTTTGCTGCTCGCTGTACTTGACAGGACCACTGTATTTCGATTAAGCTTGTTGCGTTTACAAGTTTTTCGGGAAGTTTCACATGCATGTTCCCTCAGTGTTGCGTACCGTGTCTGTGGGTTGATGGCGTACCGGCCTGGCCCACATCTCTATCTATCCGTTCGTTGTAGCCTGAAAAATGGGACACCTGATACCTTGTTCTCGCGATTGTGTATGCCATAGTGGCGGCGGCGGAAACTGGTAATCTCTTGCAATAACGCCTATGATATTGATGAGCAGCGGATAAGCAGAGACAAAAGCGAGTTTTGAAATACCGGACAGTCGTGCGTCTATTAGTAATGACCTGAAGTATCTGACCAACCTGTATTGCGACATGATACGCTTGCGCCAGAGGAAATCTGGGGGAAGGCAAGGGTATGGGTATTCAGATGGACAAACCGCCCGGAGAAATGCGCCTGGACGCGCTGACAGATTGCTGCCTGAACGAGATCAACAGGTACCGGCGTGGCGAGGGCCACGACGATGCGTATTGCCTGGAAATTTTCCGCCGCGCCATCGTGCAGCAGGATGAGCGGGCATGGGAAGTGCTGGTCGCACGTTTCCACGATACGATGATGAGCTGGCTGCGTCGCCATCCCGGCAGCGAACTGGCCTGCTGCCATGAGAGCGAGCAGTATTTCATCGATCGGGCCTTCACCCGTTTCTGGCGTTCGACCGTGCAGAAACGACAGATGGAATTTGCCACCCTGGCTGCGGCCCTCTCCTACCTGAAGACCTGCCTGGTCTGTGAGGTGCTGGATGTCCTGCGCGTAGAGCGCCGCAGCAGGGAGCTACCCCTGCCGGATGTGGGCTTTTCCGAGCATGCGCAATGGCAGGAGAAAGAGGCCCATCGCCAGGAAAGCCACGTCGCCGAGCCGCAGGCCAGCGACCCGGATGAGAGCGACGAACTATGGGCCGCCATTGAAAGCCTGCTGCCCGAGCAGCGCGACCGCCGCCTGGCCTACCTGCTCTACTACTGCAATCTCAAGCCGCGTGAGATTGTTCACTACTGCCATGACGAGTTCGGCGATGTGAAGGAAGTCTACTACCTGCGGCGCAACATCTATGATCGCCTGATGCGCAATCGCGACAAACTGCGCTGGCGGCTCAGCGACAGGGAATCTGAAATGTAACGGGAGCCGCTATGCGCTTTGTAGATGCGTTCAGAAATCTTTTCCGGGTGCCGGTTTTGTGCTTTTCAATCAAAAGATATGCAAAAAATGGGAGCGACAACGTTTATACGGCAACAGACACCCCGTGTAGCTTGCGCCGAAAGCTACAGAGACGAAACGGGAAAATGCTATGATGAGAAGGATGATGCATGATGGCCG
>CADDYT010000024.1 GCA_902810755.1 Chloroflexota bacterium | reverse complement strand
AACAAAAAGTGCCAAGGGGCGGAATCGAACCGCCGACACCAGCATTTTCAGTGCTGTGCTCTACCGACTGAGCTACCTTGGCATGACCTCGTGTGGCCTGCTAGCCGTATTCAGTTGTCTTGATGGTGTGCATACTATAGCATGTCTCGCCAGTTCCGTCAATACCTTATCGCGACCTTTTTTCCGATTCTCTTCCTACCTTTCGCTGATTTTCTTTTGCACTCTTCCCTGGTCTGCTCGTTTGCCTTAACCTGTTCACCGCGAAAAACTGGCTTTACGGTGGAGAAAGCTTAACCAGATTTAGCCTTTTTGTCCTATGGTTGAGGAAGGTTAAGGGGAACGGTGAGTATAGATGCGCTAATATGACACACGAAGACATTTATTTTAAGTGCGGGTGAATGGGAGTAAGTGGGACACGGTGAAGCGTGGCTTCACCATTTCGTTGGCTCACGGTTGAAATGAAAGAAGGAGATTACTGACGTAGCTATGAGAACAGACCAACGCATCTGGCAGTATTTTCAGCAGCACCGGATGGCGAGCATTGTGGCGGCGCACGCGGCGGTGATAGGCATCGTGGGGCTGCTGCTACTGGGCAACCTGGGCATGAATATTTTCGGCGCGTTCGCGCAATCCCCCTGCTCAAGCGGCGACCAGACATATGTGGTGGTGAGCGGTGATACGTTGGGAGCCATTGCCAGCCGCTACAAAACTACCTGGCAGAAACTCGCCTCCTACAACCACATTCAGAACCCGAATCTGATCTATGTCAATGAGAAAGTCTGCATTCCGGGCAGTAGCCAGGCGAGTAGCAGCCCGCCACCGGTAAAGGGTACGGGCAACTACTTCCCTTACGGACAATGCACGTGGTGGGCCAATGAGCGTTACCACCAGTTGCATGACGTCTACGTCCCATGGACGACCAACTCGGATGCCTGGGCGTGGACGGCCCGCGCCCACGATTTCCACTGGCATGTCTCCTCCTCGCCCACTGTCGGCGCGATTGTCGACCTGCAACCCTGGGTAGAGGGCGCCTATGGTCTGGGGCATGTAGCGGTAGTGGAGAAGGTTCTCAACAATGGAGATGTGATCGCCAGCAACATGAACTGGGGCGTCTACTACTGGAAAGTAGTAGATGTCGAATTCGCTCCCGGCCCCGGCGTCACCTTCATTACGTATTAGATAGACGCCCCACGCTGCGCCGCAGGCCATCAGCAAGGGGTGGCCCCGGAAGCGTTCTCTTCCCACCGCCGCAGGCCACCCGCAAGGGATGGCCCCAGAAGCGTTCACTGAAGCCAGTGCGAACGCGAAGCAGGCCACCCGCAAGGGGTGGCCCTACTATATACGATGCGTTCGCGCCCCTTGTGGAGCCGTCGTATATAGTAGGGCCATCCCTTGCGGGTGGCCTGCGGCGGCGGTGGCGGCTGTCCCCTATGGTTTCGGTGTTCCCATACTATCGAGATAGACCCCTTGCGGGTGGCCTGCGGCGGTGGTGGCGGCTGTCCCCTATGGTTTCGTCGTCCCTGTACCGTCGGGATAGACCTGTTGCACAGAAGGCAGGGGATTTTCCAGTTCGGGGACGAGGATAGGATGGGAAATGAACCAGGCCTGGCAGTCAAATGGCGGCTCGCCAGGCTCCGGGCGCGCGTGGACATAGCTGCCATCGGGAAGCAGGATGCTTGAATTGACGGTATCCTCCAGTTCGCGATCCAGCACTTCGTGGCGAATAGCGTCGCGCAGGATGGGGTCTTCGATGGGGAAGAGCGCCTCCACACGCTTGTCCAGATTGCGTTCCATCAGATCGGCGCTACCCAGGTAGATCTCCTCGTTGCCGTTGTTGCCAAAGGAGTAGATACGACTATGTTCCAGAAACCGCCCGACGATACTCTTGACGCGGATGTTCTCGCTGACCCCTGGCACACCTGGGCGCAGGCTGCATATGCCGCGCACGATCAGATCGATCTCCACGCCGACCTGTGAGGCGCGATAGAGCAGGGAGATGATCTCCGGGTCGACCAGCGCGTTGCACTTGAAGATCAGCCGCCCGTTGCCATGCTCCTGCTGGATGCGCATTTCGCGTTCGACCAGTTCGCTGAAGCAGCGGCGCAGCGTGACGGGGGCAATGAGCAGTTTGCGGAAGCAATCCTGGCGCGAGTAGCCGGTGAGCATATTGAAGAGTTCGGAGGCATCGGCGCCGAAGTCAGGGTTGCAGGTGAGCAGGCACAGGTCTTCGTAGATGCGCGCCGTCGTCGCATTGTAGTTGCCGGTACCCAGGTGGACATAGCGGCGCAAGCCATCTTCCTCACGGCGCACGACCAGGGCCACCTTGGCATGCGTCTTCAGGCCGACCAGACCATAGACGACGTGGACGCCCGCATTTTCCAGTTCGCGCGCCCAGCCGATATTGTTCTCCTCGTCGAAGCGCGCTTTCAGCTCTACCAGCGCCGCAACCTGCTTGCCGTTCTCAACCGCCTCCATCAGAGCATCGACGATGGGCGCGTTCGTACCAACGCGGTAGAGCGTTTGTTTGATAGCCAGCACCAGCGGATCGTGGGCAGCCGCGCGCACAAAATCCACGACGGAGGTAAAGCCATCGTAGGGATGATGCAGCAGGATATCGTGGCGGCGAATGGCGGCAAAGACATCCTGGCCGTGCCGCAACATGGGCGGCGTGTAGGGCGTAAAGGGTGGATATTTGAGGTCAGGCCGGTTGACATGATACAGGTCGATCACCTCGCCAATGCCGAGCGGGCCATCGATGACCGTCAGGTCGCGCGGCGTAATCTCCAGGTTTTCGAGCAGCAGGTTGCGAATGCGCTGCGGCATCGAGGGATTGATTGCCAGATCGACGACGGAGCCGAAGCGGCGCTCGCGCAGGCCCTTTTGCACCTCCTCAAGAATCAGCAGATCGCCGGCCTCATCCTCCTGCAATTCGATATCGGCGTCGCGCAGGACGCGGAAAGAGTACGACTCCAGGATATGGAAGCCGGGGAAAAGCTGGTTCAGGTGGGCCGCAATCACCTGCTCGATCCAGACGAAGGCATAGACTCCAGCGTCATCTCCGACGGGAACGGGAAGCAGGCGCGGCAGGAGCGGCGGCACCTTCACGCGCGCGAAACGCTCATCGTGCTCGGGGTCCTTAACCGCCACCGCCAGGTTCAGGCTGCGGTTGGAGATATGCGGGAATGGGTGGCCCGGGTCGACAGCCAGCGGCGTGAGGACGGGAAAAATCTCGCGCTCGAAGTATGCCTGCATGGCGGCGCGCTGCTGTTCATCCAGTTGCTCGTAGTCCAGCACATAGATGTGCTGCTCCGCCAGCAGGGGCAGCAGAGAAGCGCGCCAGCACTGGTGGGCCTCGGCGATGAGGGGAGCCAGGCGCGCGCGCACCGCCGTCAACTGTTGCTCAGCCGTCATGCCATCGGGACTGAGCGTCGTGACATGGGCGGCGATCTGGTCCTTGAGACCGGCCACGCGGATCATGAAAAACTCATCGAGATTGGTGCCAAAGATAGAAAGAAATTTGACACGTTCCAGCAGGGGAATATGCTCGTTCTCTGCCTCCTCCAGGACGCGCCGGTTGAACTCAATCCAGCTCAGCTCGCGATTGATATAGAGATCAGGTCGCCTGGCCTCCTGGGAAGCAGCGGGTGTTGTTAATTTCTGGTACATAGCAGATTCTATCAGGGCCTCTCTACCGGTAGTAATCGCATTGTACCACTCTGCTTGCGTGAGTGCAAACACACAAACAGAAGAGAGGGCCGCTTCGGGTGAAGCGGCCCTCTCTCTCCCTGCACAGAGTCAGACAAAGCTTACTCTTTTTCCGCCGGGCAGGGGTTGCTGGACAGAACCTGGCGGAAGTCGTTATAGCGGGTGGTGGGGCCACCGCCGAGCGCCGTGTAGGTCAGGTTGAGCAGCGTGCCATACTGCTGGTTCTGATGGAAGTCATTCATCGAACCGGGGATATGGTTGCCCAGTTGCCAGACGCAGCCATCGCTGGTCATGCGATCGCTGTAGAACGGGTAGAAGACGGCGGGCATGCCATCATCGGTCGACGGGATCAACGTGCAACCGACGCCCGTATTGCGATCGCAGGTAGAGAACTCGATGCGCGGCAAGTCAGCCTCGAAGGCCATGCGGCTGTACTGCACATTGTAGTTACTACCGGTCAGCGGGCTGCTGAAGAGGATGGAAGTTGGATGCAGGCTGGTGTTGCCGTCGGGCCACAGCGTCTGGTAGGGAACGCCGTCGAAGCCGGTATTGGTGCCGAGACAGCCGGAGACCGGAACCAGCGAAGAAGCCGAGGCCGGGAAGCAGCCAACATCGTCGCCATCAGCCGGCTCCTGATCGTGCCAGATGCCCTCATTGCCGGTGCAGGTGCCGTTGGAAGCGACCTGCGTGCAGAAGTCGAAGTGGCCGATCTCATCGGAGAAGGCGATATTGTAGGAGTGGGCCGCCCAGGTCACGCGCGTCTTTTCAGAGGAGGTGCTGTACATCGGGTGGAAGTCGTAAGGGATGTTGTTGCAGGTGGTTCCGGTTGGAGCGAACTGCACCTGCCCGAAACCGTTGGCGGCGCTGGCCGTCATCGAGCCGCTCTGACCGGTGGTCTGATCGTCAATCTGGATCTTCAAACCATGAGCGGTGTCATGCATGGTGACGACGATCTCGTCGCCGGAGTTCATGAACAGGTCGGCAGACGGGTTGGGCGTGAAGGTCGCCAGAGTCGACTGCACCGGATTGGGCGGCGAACCGGGCTGGGGATGGCCGCTCTTCGTGATGAAGGCGAAGTTGACATACTCCAGGCCGGTAATGGAGGCGCAGGTGGGGTTGAGGACCTGGCCGGTCACCGGGTTCTCCGAAAGACTATCGATGTTGAGCGCGGCGCACCACTTCGTGGGGTCGCAGCTATTGCCGGCAGGCCACTCCACCCAGCCGGGAGGATAGAACTGCATCTCCATGAACGCCTCGCCAGCATGCTTGGCAGTGATAGCAGGATCCTTGATATTGCTATCGCTGTCCGGTGTGCAGGTAGAGAGCTGCTCGGGGAAGGACTGCGTGTCGCACATCGCCATACCGAACCAGAAGGCGGGATGCAGTTCGAAGTTGTAGGAACGGCCAACCTTCGGGGTGGGAGGTGGATCGCTCGGCAAGCGCATCTCATAGCGCATCTGGTTGCCGGAGCCGGGAACATTGGAATAGAAGAGCGTGGAGGGTTCGTCATGCCCGACGTAGTACCCGAAGACCGAGCTGGAGTCATACACCTCGGTACAGAACTGGGAGTTGCTCTCGCAATCCAGTGTATGGTGGGCGGAGGACGCCGAGGCAGCATGTGTGGGAGTAGCCCCTCTAAGCGCGCCCGAGACGGCAAAAGCGGTCACGACGGCGGCCAGGGCCACAAAGGAGAAGGCGATGCTCACCTTTGAGCGAGTAAAGCGCATAAATGGCCTCACTTTCAAATAGTTTCCGGTAAGCGAACAATGTACAGCTGTGATTGACTCAGCGCGCAAAGCCCCTGCGAGCAGAGAGCCAACCGGTTTGAGGAATACACACCCATAACCATTATAGAAGATAATCGATGAGGATTTCGATGATTTCGCGTTAAGAAATGGTTACGGAATGGTTGCGATATAGCTGTTTCCGTTAATAGCTCATAACCGCCGGTAACAGTTATTGCTTTTGTTCTGCAGATTGCTGACTAAGGAATATTTTATAACTGTCAAATCAGCATTCTGGTTGGTTCATCTCCATTGCTCCTATTCCTCAACGAGAATCATTGAATCTTTACCTGTTCTTTACCGATTCACAACTCCTCTAGCAGATGTAAAGATGCAAAATCATTTCAGGTAGCGGAATGTGATTGAGTTAGCAAAAGCAGCGACCCGTCACAGAGAACTACCGGCATCTCCATTCGGTTATCCATCCATTCGTAACGCGCTTCTCGTATTTTTCAGGAAGAAAGGTATCAGAATGAGGAACCGAACTATCAGTATCGCTATTGCAGCAATGGCCATTGCTGCTCTGTTGCTCGGAGCCTTTATGTACATGGGTCCTGGTAACAGTACCGGCACCGTAAAGGCCGCCTCCTCCCCCCTCTCGAAACTGAACAAGATTCAGAAAAGGATTGTCTCCGGCTTTGCGTACACCACGTTTGATGCTACGAGTACGGCAAGCTCGACGAGACCAACCGCGTATCAGCCAGCCCCGGCAGATGATCAGTGCGCTCAGACAATTGGATCGAATATCAAGGTCAATCAGAATTGCTTGAATCTGAGCGATTTAGCTCTACAGGGGCGCGGCCAGGCAAACAACGAAACTGCTATCGCTATCAACCCCAACAACCCGAACGATCTTGTCGCCAGTGATAACGATTACCGTCGCGGTGATGGCAACTGCTACGGCGCTTACACCAACGACAACGCGGCACATTGGAACGATACCACCATCCCGATGGGCTTTACGTATGGCACAAACTTTGGTGGTTATGCCCGGCAGTACTGGCAGGCCGGAGGCGATACGTCGGTAGCATGGGATACGAAAGGCAACGTCTACTTCGATTGCCAGGTCTTCATGCGCGGGCAGCCCACCTCGAACAACCCTGACCTCTCAAGCGCAGTTTATGTCTTCCGTTCGACGCAGAATGATGGCGCCTCCTGGAACTTTCCCGGTCGACCGGTCGTTGAGGCCTATGTAACGCCTACCAACGGCTCCAACGTCATCCTTGAGGATAAGCCCTATATGACGGTCGACAACCATGTCGGCAGCCCCTACCAGGATCGCATCTATGTCACGTGGACGGTGTTCGCAACCGATGGCACTGCCTACATCTACGAGTCGCACTCAAGCGATTATGGCGAGACATTCAGCACCCCGGTTGTCGTCAGCACGACCAGCCCTCTCTGCGCCAACACGTATGGATTGCCCACGCCGCAGGGAACCTGCAATGAGAACCAGTTCTCGGACCCCTTCACCGGCCCGGACGGGACGCTCTATGTCGTTTATAACAACTACAACAACTCGGTCAGCAACGCGAACGATAACCACAACCAGTTCTTGCTTTCCAGGTCAACCGACGGCGGCAATACCTTCAGCGCGCCGGTGTTAGTGGCAAATTACTACGACCTACCAGACTGCGCCACCTATCAGAACGGCCAGGACGCCGGTCGCCAGTGTGTGCCAGAGAAAGGCTCACAGACGAATTCCGTCTTCCGCGCCACCAACTACGCATCTGGCCAGGTTAATCCTGAGAATGCCAGCCAGATAGTAGTCACTTTCGGTTCTTACATCAACAAGTACTCGAACCCCTCAAACGGCTGTGTGCCGACAGGTTTCTCCCCTTCCACTGGAGCCAACCTGTATACAGGGGTAAAGACAGCGGGCGCCTGTAACAACAAGATTCTCGAAAGTGTTTCTAACAATGGCGGCACAAGCTTTAAGGGGACCGTAACAGATCCGACAACGCTTCCAGTGGTGAGCGCGGCCACCGGCCAGAGGACAACCGATCAGTGGTGGCAGTGGTCTGCCTTCACGAACAACGGGCAACTCGCGGTCTCCTATTATGATCGTCAGTATGGCAAGGACGAGTTTAATGGAAACATGGATGTCAGCCTTTCCGCCTCGAACAACGATCCTACGAAGTTCGCCGTGCAGAGAGTGACCTCCAGCTCTATGCCGCTGCCAACTGAGTTCCCTGATACGCAGGGCAACAGTATCTTCTTCGGCGATTACACCGGACTCGCTGCCTATGGCAACACTGCCTATCCGGTATGGATGGACACCCGTGACAGAGATCTGATTCTCTGCCCCGGAACAGGCACAACCGGCGTACCCCCGAAGGTCTGTTACTTTACAGAGCCGAATGGCCTGAAAGCCAATGACGAGGACATCTACATGGCGAAGGTAACACTGCCCGCCTAGCAAGCCGCTTCTTCAGAAGGAAACAATCGGGTGGATGATGCAGGAAGAGGGGGTAACTGACCTGGAATAGTTATCCCCTCTTTTTTGTTGTACTACTACTGGCAGGTACTATAATATAGTAAACAGGAGGTCTGGTGAGATAGCCGATTCGTCCCGGCGTGGGCCGAATCGTCTTGACAGTGGGCCTCTTACTGGTGTATCATCTTTCAGGTGAGAATGTTTTCCCTTGTATCTTTCTATCCATAACGGGCGGTTGCTGAAACTGGTAGACAGGACGGACTTAGGATCCGTTGGTGATGAACCGTGAGAGTTCGAGTCTCTCACCGCCCATCGGTTCCGCGCTACCGGTTCGTGTATTGCAGACTTCGCCCGAAACGAAGATGGGGGCAAAGATGCGGGAGTGGCTCAGTGGTAGAGCATCTCCTTGCCAAGGAGAAGGTCGCGGGTTCGATCCCCGTCTCCCGCTCCAGGTATACCTGAGGGCCGCCCCGGGTCGGATGCTCTCCGCCCCGGTGCGCCTCTTGACCGCTCCCTGTGTACTGTTCGACAGGCAGGAAACAGGATGTAGCGAATGAATGACAGAGAAAACACGATTATCTTGCGAAAAAAGAGACAAAAGACGCCAGTCGAGTTGGAGGAAATGTGAAGGTCACGGTTGAAAAGTTGCCAGGCAGCGAAGCCCTGCTGGAAGTTGATTTTACGTGGGATGAACTGGAAAAGGCCTCAGATAAAGCGTACCGCAAGCTGGTACAGCAGGTAAATATACCCGGTTTTCGTCGCGGCAAGGCCCCACGTAGCCTTGTAGAACGCCGACTTGGGAAAGAAGCGATCTACCAGGAGGCCATCGATGATCTCATTACTGAGACCTATCGCAAAACGATGCAAGAACACGAGCTGACTCCCCTGGCGCAGCCAGAACTTGAAGCGCCGGTCTTTGAGATGGGCCAGCCCTATCATTTCAGCCTGAAAGTTCCCGTTGTCACCCCGGTTGAACTGGGTGATTACCGTTCGCTGCACTTCGAGCGTGAAGAGGCCACCGTTACTTCGGAGGAAGTGGAAAAACAACTGGAAGCCCTGCGCAACCAGCGCGCCACGTGGCACGAAGTTGAACGCCCGGCAGCCATTGGCGACCGCGTCCTCACCGATTTGAAGCTGACCGTTGAAGACAAAGTCATTTCCAACCTGAAAGATAACACCTTTGAACTGACGGACGAGCGCAGCGGCCTTTTCACAGGCATGGATGAGCAGATCGTTGGCATGACGGCAGGCGACACAAAGGAATTCACCACGACGCTGCCAGCCGACTACGCGAAAGAGGAGATGGCCGGGAAAGAGGGGCACTACACCGTCACCGTCCACAAAGTCGAGGAGAAGGAAGTTCCCCCGCTGGAAGACGAACTGGCCGCTCAGGTCAGCAACGGCGAATATCAGACGCTGGAAGACCTGCGCAAGGCCATCAGCGACGAACTGCTCGCCTCGAAGCAGCGCCGTATTCGCGATGAACTGCGCGAGCGGGCATTGCGGGCCGTTATCGAACAGTCCACCATCACGCTTCATCCCCTGCTGATCCAGGAAGAAGTGGAGGACATGATCCACCAGTTCACTCACATGCTGGAGCAGCAGCGCATGTCGCTGGATCAGTACCTGATGCTGATCCATAAAACACGGGCGGAGTACGAAAAGGAGCTTGAGCCTGAAGCGGAGCAGCGCCTCAAACGCGAGCTTGTGCTGGAGGCCCTGGCAAAGAGCGAGGAGATCACCGTTACCGACGAAGAGCTTGAGGCGCTCTTCCGCGCCTACGCCCAGATAGGGCAGCCCTTGCAGCGCAGCGAGGCTCAGCGGCGCGCCCTGACGGCCAGCTACCGGCGTGAGAAAGCGTTGACGCGCCTGGTAGAACTGACCACCGACGCCGAGGAAGCGGAACTCGAAGCGGCAGAGGAAGGTGGGGAGGCCGAGTCTGAGGAGGCCACCATCGCCAACGCCCTGGCGGCAGCCAGACTCGGCGCGCAACTGTCTGCCGAGGCGGAAAACAGTGGAGTCGGGGAAGCGGCAGAGCCTGCGGAAGTCTCTGAGGGGACTGCGGAGGCCTCAGAAACGGCGGTTCCCGCCGGGACGGAACAGGCAACTGCTCAAAGCGTAGAGGAATAAAGAACCATCATCAGGTGTGGCTCGCTTCGCCAGTCACATGTAAGGAAAGGTGACGAACGTGGCAAACTCGAAAAATTCACGTATGTCCTATCGCTGCTCATTTTGCGGGAAAAGCCAGGATGCCGTGCAACGGTTGATCGCGGGTCCCGGTGGGGTATATATTTGCGATGAATGCATTGATCTCTGCCGCGAGATTATCGAAGAGGAGCAGGCGACGATTGCCAGGCCGCGTCTGCAGGCGGGGAAGATACCGGCGCCCAAGAAAATCTATGAGCAATTGAGTCAGTACGTGATCGGGCAGGAGCGGGCCAAGAAGACGCTGGCCGTCGCGGTCTACAACCACTACAAGCGTGTGGGCGTAGGCATGCAGATCGACGATGTGGAACTGGGCAAGAGCAACATCCTGCTCATCGGCCCTACCGGCTGCGGCAAGACCCTGCTGGCGCAGACGCTGGCAAAAATTCTGGATGTCCCCTTCTGCATCGCCGACGCCACCGCGCTGACGGAGGCTGGCTACGTCGGTGAGGATGTCGAAAACATTCTCCTGCGCCTCATCCAGGCCGCCGATTTCGACGTAGCGCGGGCCGAGCGCGGCATCGTCTATATTGATGAGATCGACAAAATCGCGCGCAAATCGGATAACCCATCCATCACGCGCGATGTATCGGGCGAGGGCGTGCAGCAGGCTCTGCTCAAAATCATCGAGGGAACAATTGCCAATGTGCCCCCGCAGGGTGGTCGCAAGCACCCGCACCAGGACTTCATCCAGATCAACACCTCCAATATCCTCTTTATTTGCGGCGGCGCCTTCGAGGGCCTGGACAAGATCGTCGAGCAACGGCTCGGCAGCCATAAAACAATGGGGTTCCGCGGCAACAGGGTTGAGAAGAAAGCGGAGGAGAACGAGGCGAATGTTTTAACAAAGCTCATCCCGGATGATCTGTTAAAGTATGGCCTCATCCCTGAGTTCGTCGGTCGTCTGCCCGTAGCAGTCGCCCTCGACAGCCTGGATAAGGCCGCGCTGATACGTATCCTGACGGAGCCAAAGAATGCCATCATCAAGCAATACCAGAAATTCTTACAGCTTGACCGCGTAGAACTGATCTTCACCAGCGACGCGCTCGATGCCACCGCCGAAGGCGCGCTCAAGCAGCGCACCGGCGCGCGTGGCCTGCGCAGTATCGTCGAGGAAGTGCTGCTGGATGTGATGTATGAAATACCATCGCGAGCCGATGTGAAAAAGGTCGTTATCAACGCCGATGTCATCAACGACCGCAATAAACCTCTCCTTATCACACGCAGCGGCGCGAACGATCAGGTAACTGCATATGATGAGTCTGCTTAGGCAGGCTCATCAGTTTTTTATTTCTAATTGACGAGTTATCATTTATCACTGGAAAGGTGACAGGGCGGAAAAAACCATGAGTATACAGGAACACCAGGATATCGTGCAGGAGAGCAGCGAAACCTACCCCCTGGTGGCGCTCAAAAACATGGTGGTCTTTCCGCGCACCCGTATGACGCTGGCGATTGCCCGCGAGAAGTCGGTGCGTGCGATCGAAGAGGCAATGATGCGGCCCGACCGCTCGCTTGTCACGGCAGCGCAGCGCGATTCAGAGATAGACGATCCTCAAGCCAAAGATATCTACCCTGTTGGCGCGCTGGTCGAGATCACGACCATGCATCGGCAGGCGGACGGCTCGCTGCAGGTGCTGCTCAGCGGCATTCGCCGCGTGCGCCTCGACGAGTTTGTAGAGACTGAGCCATTCATGCGCGTGGCCATCACTCCCCTGCCGGAAAGCCAGCCGCGCGGTCCGCAGGCCGACGCGCTGGTGCGCCACGCCACCAACCTTTTCGAGAAGTACGCGCAACTCAACCGCCGCTTCTCCGCCGAGGATATCACCTCGATCATTGCCCTCAAGACGCCCGCGCGCCTCGCCGATATGCTGGCCGCGCACCTCGTCACCGATCACGTGCAGCAGCAAGACCTGCTGGAAACCCTCGACCCGCTCGAACGCCTGGAAAAAGTCTGCGTGATTATGGGCAACGAGATCGAAATTCTCGAACTCGAATCGACCATCCGCAGCCGCGTGCGCTCGCAGTTTGATCGCAGCCAGAAAGAGTTTTACCTGCGCGAGCAACTGCGCGCCATCCAGGAAGAGCTGGGCATAGAAGGTTCAAGCGAGGCCGACGAACTGCGCGCGCGACTCAAGGAGAAGGGGCTGCCACCGGACGTCGCAACAAAAGTGCGCAAAGAAATCGACCGTCTGGAACGCACGCCGCCGCAATCCGCCGAGGTGACGGTGCTGCGTTCCTACATCGACTGGGTGCTGGCCTTGCCCTGGACGGAGCGCACAGAAGAGAGCTTCGATATCGAGCTGACGCGCCGCATCCTCGACGAAGAACACTACGGGCTGGAAAGCATTAAAGAGCGCATCATCGAATTCCTGGCGGTACGCCAGTTGCGGCAGCGGCTCGCCAGCCGGAGCGGGCGCGTCAGCGAGAGCCAGGGACAGATTCTCTGCTTCATCGGCCCGCCGGGTGTAGGCAAAACCTCGCTGGCACGATCAATCGCGCACGCGCTGGGGCGCAAATTCGCGCGCATCTCGCTGGGCGGCGTCCATGACGAGGCTGAGATTCGTGGCCACCGCCGCACCTACGTCGGCGCACTGCCGGGGCGCATCATTCAGGCTATGAAAACCGTCGGCGTGCGCAACCCGGTCTTCCTGCTCGACGAGATCGACAAGCTCTCCGCCGAATATCACGGCGACCCGGCGGCGGCCCTGCTGGAAGTCCTTGACCCGGAGCAGAACAACGCCTTTGAAGACCACTATCTGGAAGTTCCCTATGATCTTTCCGAAGTCTTCTTCATCTGCACCGGCAACGTCAAATACCAGATTCCGCGCGTGCTGGCCGACCGCATGGATATCATCGAACTGCCGGGCTACATGCTCGACGAAAAGGTGCAGATCGCCCAGCGCCACCTGCTACCCAGAGTGCTGGCCGATCACGGACTGACCGCCGAGCAGTTGAAGATTCCACCAACCATCATGCAGCGTATCGTTACCGATTACACGCGCGAACCGGGGGTGCGCAACCTGGATCGCCAGCTCGCTGCCATCTGTCGTAAGGCAGCGCGGCGCATCATTGAAAAGCCGGGCAGCCGCATCCGTCTGAGCGCGAATAGCCTGGAACAATACCTGGGCATGGCGCGCTACAGCGTGGAGATTCCTAACCAGCAGGCACAGGTAGGCGTCGCAACCGGCCTGGCCGTTACAGAAAACGGCGGTATCCTGCTGCCGGTGGAAGTCGCCACGCTGGTCGGCAAAGGCGAGGTCATCGTCACCGGCCAGATGGGCGAGGTGATGCGCGAGTCGGCGGTGGCCGCGCTCTCCTACATCCGCTCCCGCGCCGACGTCTTCGAGGTCGATGCCAGCTTCCAGGACACCACCGACCTGCACATCCACATGCCGGATAACGCCATTCCCAAAGACGGCCCCTCCGCGGGCATCACCATTGCCACCGCGCTGATCTCCGCGCTAACGGGGCGTCCGGTACGCGGCGATGTCGCTATGACCGGAGAGATCACGCTGCGCGGGCGTGTGCTGGGCGTCGGTGGTCTGCGCGACAAGGTCCTGGCCGCGCAGCAGGCCAATATTCGCCATATCATCGCCCCCGCGGAGAACCGCAAAGACCTGGCCGAAATCCCACCCAAGATTCGCCAGCAAATGCGTTTCACCCTGGTAGAAAACATGGATCAGGTTGTCGCAGCGGCCCTGCTAGCCGCGTCAGAGGACGAAGAGGAGACACAGAAAGGCCCTCGTCCCCTGCACCTCGACGAACGCACGGCAGTCACCCCCGCGAACCGGCACCACTTTGACAATGGCTCAGGTGAAAGCAACGAACACAGCCCGGATGTCGAGGAGATACCCCCGCTTATCATCCCACCAACCGAGCGTATCGCAGGCGATTCCTACCCTCACGCGCGAGCGCGACGGCGGAAAAATCCCTGACCACAAAATTATGCGCTACAATCTCGGCCTTGCTTCGTTATTCAAGATAAGACACCTGTGTGTGCCAGTCCGGTACTACACGCGAAGGTAGGGACAACCTTCAGGGTCGCCCCGCGCCGCGTTCGTAGGGGCAGCCTTGAAGATCACCCGCGCAGTGCGTAAAAAGTGCAGTCCACAGCAGAAATACGGATATGGATAGTACAAATTGAGGAGTGTACAGTCACAACCTTTCCGTGTATACTACGTATACTCTTTGTGGGCAAAAGTCTGTATATGGAACAAGCGTCTAAGCAAGGAAATAGATAGACCGATAAACAAACAAAGAGGATACATTTCTGACAGTCGCTAAGTTCGTTTAGCGGTACAGAACAGGCGTCTGACCTGGTGGTCTCATTCTTTTCTTGCAGAAAGGTAAGTGCAATCATGAGTTGGAATCCACAGGATCCGAATCAGCCCAGCCAGTATGGCGGCTACAGTCCACAGCAACCGAATCCGAGCGATCCCTATAGCGGTCAGTACGGCCAGCCTGGTCAACAGCAATATGACCCGAACGCCTACCAGCAGCCAAACTATGGTCAGCAACAGCAGCAACAGTACAGCTACCAGCCTCCCTACGGCGCAGCCGGAGCAACTGGCCCCGGAGCAGCAGCTGACGCCCTCGGCCCCACCTCGATGGGTATGCAGGCCAACGTTGCCGCCGGTTTAAGCTACGTGCTGACCTGGCTGACGGGGATCATTTTCTTCTTCGTGGAGAAGCAGAATCGCTTTGTGCGCTTCAATGCTTTACAGTCCATTCTCTTCTTCGGCGGCATTACCGTGCTGGACATCGTTCTCTCCATTGCCGGCGGGTTCCTCGGCAACTTTATCGGGTTGCTTTTCTCCTGCGTGCTTGGCCTGCTCGGCCTTGTCGCATTCGTTGGCTGGATCGTGCTGATGATCAACGGCTTCCAGGGGAAGTACTTCAAGCTTCCCATCGTTGGTGACTACGCCGAACGCTACATCAATACGGGCAAGTTCTAACCGGCGCTCTTCCGACTCTCGTCTGATCAGACGATTCGAGAGGACCAGAACAAGCGAGGAGAAAGCAGGCTGGCCTGGAAGCCAGCCTGCTTTCTCCTCAAGTTGCCGTTTCTCACTTTTCGTGCTACCATGAGAAACAGGTCTAACGAAATACAGGCAGAGAGAGGGAAGAGAAGCTATGGCTCAACTTGAAACCGCCACATTCGCCGGAGGATGCTTCTGGTGTACGGAGGCCATTTTCAACCGGCTCAGAGGCGTCACATCCGTTATGCCGGGATACGCGGCCTCGCAGGTGGAGAACCCGTCGTATGAGGCCGTCTGCACTGGCAGAACGGGGGCAGCGGAGGCTGTGCAGATCACCTATGACCCGGACATCATCTCCTATGAGACGCTGCTGGATATCTTCTGGCATACGCACGACCCGACGACGCTGAACCGGCAGGGCAACGATATCGGCACGCAGTACCGCTCGGCCATTTTCTACCACAACGAGCAGCAAAAAGAGGAGGCCGAGGCGTCGAAAAAGGCGCTTGAACGCTCCGGCGCCTACAGCAAGCCCATCGTGACGGAAATTACGCCTTTCACCAACTTCTACCCGGCGGAAAACTACCACAGAGACTATTACGAGCGCAACCGCTCGCAACCCTACTGCATGTTCGTCATCAATCCGAAAGTGCAGAAGCTGCTCAAAGAGTACCGCAAAGAACTCAAAGACAGCGTGGCGCAGTAACAAATGGAACCCGAATGCTCCCACAGGCCGTTTCTATAGTAGATCAAGATTGAGCTGACCGGGTAAAAGAAAAGAGCAAAAGGTGAAGCAGGTTGATCGAAACAAGGGCGAAACTCCTGTTGGAGCATACGGCTATCCAACGGCTGATCTGGCGGCATTGCGTGAAAAGGCGCTGGCGGTCATCGAGCGGCTAAATATCTTCTATGGAGTGGCAGCGTGGGCGACGAAAGACCCGTTGAGCATGCTGGTGGAGATTATGCTATCGCACCGCACGCGGGACGAGCAGACCCACGCGGCCTACGCGAACCTGCTCAAACGCTTCGGCTCCTGGGAGGGCGTGCGTGACGCGCCGGTGGAGGAGGTACAGGAGGCGATCAAGAACGTCAACTGGCCGGAGGTCAAAGCGCCGCGCCTGCAAGAAATGCTGCGCCGCGTCACCGCCGAACGTGGCGAGTTGAATCTAGATTTTCTGCGCGATGTACCCGTTGAGGAAGGCGCAGCCTGGCTGGACCGGCTGGAAGGCGTCGGCCCGAAAACGCGCTCCTGCGTCCTACTCTTTAGCTGCCGCAAGCCCATCCTGCCCGTCGATACCCACGTCTACCGCGTCAGCCAGCGCCTGGGGCTGATCGGCAAAAAAGTCTCGCCCGAAACCGCCCACGAACTATTGCTGAAGTTGCTGCCAGACGACGCGCAGGTCATCCATGATTTCCACAAAGACCTGCTGCGTCACGGTCAGCGCATATGCGTCTATGGCGTCCCCCACTGCTGGGAATGCCCCGTTACAGACCTGTGCGATTACTATCACACAGTGGTACGCCCGAAGAAACAGGGGCAGGCAAAGCCAGATATTCCGTCTTAAGCAAACCCATCCAGACCCCCACCCTGGCCCAGGCCGCCCGCCATCAAGCCAGCCGCAAGAGGTGACCCTACTATACGCAAATCACACAGGCGCGCGTATATAGTAGGGCCACCTCTTGCGGCTGGCCTGGGAGTGGAGTAGCTATGGATGCTATATCGTCACTCCCTGACTGAATCCCTTCTCCTGTGCGATCTCTTTGAAACTGGAAGTGGAGTAGCTATGGATACTATATCGTCACTACCAGCTTGCCAAAGTTGCGGTTCTCGCCCATCTCGGCGTGAGCCTGGCCGATCTGCTCAAGAGGGTAGACTTTTTCGATGACCGGTTTGACTTTGCCGGTTGCCAGCAGAGGCAGCACGTGGGCGGCGAAGCGGCGCGTGACGGCCATCTTCTCCTCCAGCGTGCGCGTGCGCAGCGTCACGCCCTTAAGCGAGGCGCGTTTGCCCATCACGAGGCCCAGATTGATATTCGCCTGCGCGCCGCCCATAGTGGCAAGGAAGACGATGCGGCCCCACGTCGCCAGCGCCTCAAGGTTCTGTTGCAGATAGGTCGCGCCCACAAAATCGAGGACGACGTTGACGCCCGCGCCACCGGTCAGGCGCTGTATCTCGGCGGCGAAGTTCTGATCGGAAAGGGCCACATCGAGGCCGAGCGGTCTGGCGCGTTCCAGTTTCTCCGGCGTGCGCGAGGTGCCATAGACGGTCGCGCCCGTCGCGTGCGCAAGCTGAATGGCGGCGGTGCCGACCCCGCTGCCTGCGGCGTGAATCAGCACGCGCTCGCCCATCTGCAAACCAGCCTGAGTAAAGAGCGCGTCGTGGGCGGTCATGAAGACCTCCGGGATGCCTGCCGCCTGCACAAAATCCAGGTTCTCAGGGATCTCGACCAGCAGGCCCTCCGGTTCCAGAATATATTCGGCCTGCGCGCCGCCCCCGGCGAGGCCCATCACGCGCTGGCCCGGCCTCCACTGCCGCACGCGCGGCCCCACCGCATCCACGACGCCGGCGAACTCCAGCCCCGGTATATTCCCCGGCGCCCCCGGCGGGGCAGGATAGCCGCCCGCGCGCTGCAACAGATCGGCCCGGTTGATGCCCGCCGCCCGCACCCGCACGCGCACCTCGTCACCCTGCGGCTCCGGCGTCGCCACCTCCTGCACCTCCAACACCTCCGGTCCCCCCGGCCTTGTAATCACCACTGCTCGCATAGATATATTCCCTCCTCTTCGTCGTCTGGAAATAGCTTCATACCTATATCATTGCACTCACAAAAGGTTGTTGCAAGAGATGCTTCGCCGCGCCCGGCATGACACGTTGCCGATGGTTTCTCATGGCATAGTCTGAAAAAGTGGCCTCCAACGTGTCATGCCGGGCGCGGCGAAGCATCTCTTGCACACTTTAAAAATATGATATAATCAGCGCGACAGAGAAGCATAACCTGAAGACAACAGAGGAATAGTAGCCAGATGTTTACCCTCAACGATGTTTTAGCGGGCAATGAGAAGCGCGTGCTGTTGCAAGGCGCGTATGTGATCAGCGACGATCTGGTCTTCCCGGCAGCGCACCACGATAGCCGCCAGATCGGGCGGGGCGACCTCTTCATCGCCATCAAGGGCGAGCATGTCGACGGTCACACCTTCATACCGGCTGTTGCGCAGAACGGCGCGGCTGCCGCGCTCTGCACCGATCCTGTACCGGTTGAGCAACTGCCACCGGATTTCCTGCAGATCGTTGTTCCCAACGTGGTGGAGGCACTGCACGCCACCGCGCGCGTGCGCGTGCGCCGCCAGCAGAACACGACGCTGATTGGTATTACCGGCAGCAATGGCAAGACCAGCACGAAAGAGGCGACCGCCAGCGTGCTGGGGCGAAAGGCGCCGACGCTCAAGACCTTTGCCTCATACAATAACGAGATTGGCTACCCGCTCACGCTGCTGCGACTGGAGCCGCAGCATCGCTATGCCGTGCTGGAAATGGGGGCGCAGTGGGTAGGTGAACTGGCCTGGCTCTGCAACTCGATTGCTGCCCCTGACTGGTCAATCATCACCAGCGTTGGCGCGGCCCACCTCGGCTATTTCGGCTCGCAGGAGCGCGTCATCATCGCCAAAAGCGAGCTGGTGCAGGCGCTTTCCCCGGCGGGTATCGCCATCCTCAACTACGATGACGCCCACGTGCGCGGCATGAGCGAGAAAACTGCCGCCCGTGTCCTCTACTACGGTCGCGGGGAGGGCGCGCACGTGCGCGGCAGCGAGGTCGGCGGTGACCCGCTGCGCGGCCACAGCTTTACCCTCAATTATCAGAAGCAACGGGTGCGCGTGCGGCTGCGTCTCCCTGGCGAACATGGCGTGACCATCGCGCTGGCGGCAGCAGCCGCAGGGTGCGCCGCCGAGATGCCGCTGGACGAGATCGTAGCGGCGCTGGAAAGCCTCTCACCCGCGAAGGGACGCTGCGAGATCAAGCCCGGCCCCAACGGCAGCACGCTCATCGACGATACCTATAACGCCAACCGCCAGTCCATCCTGGCAATCACGCAGGCCATGCGCGAGACCGACATCGGGCCGGACGGCAGGCGCTGGGCCGTGCTGGGCGACATCTTCGAGCTTGGTCCATATGCCCCGGACGAACATCGCGCCTGTGGCGCCAGCCTCGCCGCCACCATCGACTACCTGATAGCCGTTGGCAACGAGGCCCGCTACTACGTCGAAGGCGCGCTCAGCGCCGGTATGCCTGAACAACACATCTTCTACTTTGAAGCCAACGTCGAGGACAGCCGCGAGCTAGAAGCGGCCAAACAGGCAGCGGCCACCCTGCTCAGAGCGCGCGTCCATCCCTCTGACCTCGTCCTCATCAAAGGCTCACGCGGCATGCGCATGGAAACCATGCTCCCCCTGCTGGCCGAGTAGCAGAAGAGACTCTCGACAGGCGGCTTCCGCTATGTTACACTTCTGTCAGAAATACATATCTGGGAGTTGTTCTTGTATGTCGGGTGAGTATGATGATGTCTTGAAGACGCTGGTCAACGCCAGACAGGAGGATTTCGCTCGCTGGGTGTTGCCCTTGATAGGCGGCAAGCAGGTGCAGGTGATCAAACCGCTCAAAACGGAATTTCATCGCCATCTGGTCGCCGATGACATCCGGCACGTAATCGTCGATGACACCGAGGGGGCTTTCCATTATGAGTTTCAAACTACCGGCGACAAAGAGATGCCCGAACGCGGCCTGGAATACCAGATGCAATCGCTGCGCGAGCATCACCTGCCGATCTGGACGTTCCTGATCTATCTTAAGAAGGATGGCCCTTTGCCCACTCCGCCCTGGCACAGCCCCCCGATGGCGGGACGCTCCTCGATCACCTTTAACTATACGGTGGTCGATCTCTCCTCGATGACGGCGGAGGAGCTGCGCCAGACGGGCTTGCCGGGTATCCTGCCGCTCATGATCTTAACGAAAGACGGAGCTACGCGCGAAGTCGCCGAGGAGATCATGACCGCCCTGGAACCGCTGGGCGACGATGAAGTCAGTATCGTAGCCTATACCTTGATCGCCTTAACCTTGAAGCGCAAAGGCGACCACGAATGGCTCAGAAAGAGGTGGAAAAGCGTGAGCGACAAACTCAAAGACAACTGGTTCATCAAAGAAATTACCGAAGAGGCCGTGCAAGAAGCCGTGCAAGAGGCTGAGAAAAGGATTCGCGAGGAAGATCGCAGAAAACTTGAGGAGGAGCAGCGCAAGCGTGAGGAGGAGCAGCGCAAGCGTGAGGAGGAGCAGCGCAAGCGTGAGGAGGAGCGCAGACAGGAGACCGAACGCTGGCGCCAGACGGTGGTTGGACTGGTAGAGGCGCGTTTCAATAACCAGAAAGTGAGCCGGATAGCGAAAGGGCAGGTAGGTCTTATTAGCGACCCGCAGCAATTGCAGAGCTTGCTCTTGAAGGTGGGGCTGGCGCGCACGGCTGAGGAGGCGGAGGATTACCTGCTGAACTGGCCGGAGAGCGCGTAGGTAGAAAGTAGAAAGTGAAGGCAGAGGGAATGGCAGAGAAAAAGATACGGGTTGGTCTCATCTTTGGAGGCCGGTCGGGCGAACACGAGGTCTCGCTGGCATCGGCCAACTCGGTGATGGCGAATCTGGATAAGGATAAGTACGAGGTCGTTCCCATCGGCATCACGAAGAGCGGCTCGTGGCTGCTCGGCTGCGAACCGGCGAAGCTCATTGCGGCGGAGCAGAGCGTCGGGCAGCATCCTGATACGGTAGAGGCTGAAGGCGAAGAACACATCACCAGCGTCACGCTGACGGGCGACCCGAACCTGCGTCGACTGATCGCGCTTGAGAGGGGCGAAGAGCTGCGCGACAACGGCGCGTTAGATGTCATCTTCCCCGTCATGCATGGAACGTATGGCGAGGATGGCGCACTGCAGGGGCTGCTGGAGATGGCGAATGTTCCCTATGTTGGCTGCGGCGTGCTTGGCTCGGCGCTGGGCATGGATAAAGAGAAGATGAAGATGGTCTTCCAGTCCGCCGGCCTGCCCATCGTCGATTATCTCGTCTTCCGACGCAACCAGTGGGAACGCGCGCCTGAAGGTGTGCTGGAGGCCATTGAAGCGCGCCTGGGCTACCCCTGCTTCGTCAAGCCCGTCAACCTGGGGTCGAGCGTGGGCGTGAACAAGGCGCATGAGCGGGGCGAACTGATTCACGCCATCAACGTGGCGGCGGAATATGATCGCAAAGTTATCATCGAACGAGGCATCTCCTGTCGCGAACTGGAAATCTCCGTGCTTGGCAACGATGAACCCATCGCTTCCGTCGTGGGTGAAGTTATTTCTAGCAATGAGTTCTATGATTATCGCGCCAAGTATCTCGATGGCAAATCGCAGACCGTCATCCCCGCCGATATTTCTCAGGAGACGGCGGAAGAGGTGCGCCGCATCGCGCTCCAGGCATTTCTCGCCCTCGACCTGAGCGGCCTCGCTCGCGTCGACTTCTTCCTGGAGAAAACGTCCGGCAAAGTCTATATCAACGAGGTGAATACCATGCCCGGCTTCACGCAGATCAGCATGTATCCTAAACTGTGGGAAGCCAGCGGCCTGCCCTATCCCGAACTGCTGGATCGGCTGATCGAACTGGCCATCGAACGTCACGCCGACCGCCAGCGCAATCGTACAGACCTGCAACTCTAATTGCCTGTCACAGATAAGAAAGAACGCCATGTCACACACCACCATCCGCGCTATCACCGTCGAACCGTTGAATATCCCGTTGAAAGAGCCGTTCACTATCGCCACCGGCAGCGTTTCTGAGGCGCAAAACGTGCTAATTACCGTCACGCTGGAAGATGGCAGCGTGGGCTATGGCGAAAGCGCGCCCTTTTCGCCCAGCACGGGCGAGACCCAGGCCACCGCGCTGGCGGCAGCGCAGGGCTGCGTCCGGCTGCTCGAAGGCAAAGACGCAGCCCACTGGCGCACGCTCTCGAAGCTGATGCGCAGCGTCTACTACAGCCAGGCCACCGCCATCGCCGGTATGGAAATAGCCCTGCTCGACGCGCTGACCCGCTCTTACGGCATACCTCTCTACGTCTTCTTCGGTGGGGTCAGCAGCGCCGTCGAGACCGATATGAGCATTCCTATGGTCACGCCCGAACATGGCTACGAACTGGCGAAGGAGATCGTGGCACGCGGCATTCGCACCATCAAGATTAAGGTCGGCGGCGACCTGCGCGAGGATATAGCCCGCGTCGAGGCCATTCGCGAGGCCGCGCCCGGCCTCGGTCTGACGCTGGACGCCAACCAGGGCTACACCCCCGCCGAGGCCCTGCTCTGCCTTGAAGCATTGAACGACCGCGACATCCGCCCCTTGATGCTGGAACAGCCCGTCCACAAAGATGACTACGAGGGCCTGCGCTACGTCACGCAACACACCAGCGTCCCCATCGCCGCCGACGAAAGCGCCTACAGCGCCGCCAACGTCGCCCACCTGATAGCGATGGGCGCGGCCAATGTCATCAACATCAAGCTCATGAAATGCGGCCTCGTCGAGGCGCTCGACATTGCCGCCGTCTGCCGCGCCACCCACACCGAACTGATGATCGGCGCCATGATAGAATCGCGCCTGGCCACCGCCGCCGCCGCTCACTTCGTCGCTGGCCTCGGCGGCTTCCGCTACATCGACCTCGACACCCCCATGTTGCTGGCTGAAGACCCCTTCACAGGCGGCTATGAGCAGCACGAAGGCGTCTATGACCTCTCCGGCGTCAAAGCAGGACTGGGAGTGGAGAGAAGATAACAGGTAGCGGATCGTCGGAAACCGGGCGGTTCGCGCATTGCTTTTTTCCCCATCTATCAGGTATACTTCATACTAGCGTTGGTTCGCCGATCACTCAATGACCTCTGGAAAAAGCATTGGGGTTGTATTTGCCCCTGTCATGCAGAATGTATTTGCGCGTTGAGGATGCGAGAGACGGACGAACGGACGTGAAGAGGCCCCGCTGACTCCCATCTGCAGGAAAGGACATGCCAGCAGTTGCAGCGAGGGCATCAAGCGATAGCTCTATTATTGTTATGTAGTGGGCCTTTTTTGCTGGCCTGCTACGAGAGCGAAAAGGAGTAACCTTAATGGCTCGTGTCCAGTTTGATCATGTCTACAAGCGATTCGGCAAGGTAGAGGTAGTGCATGACATCAACCTCGACATCAAGGACAAAGAGTTCCTGGTGCTTGTAGGCCCCTCCGGGTGCGGCAAGAGTACCTGCCTGCGTATGGTGGCAGGGTTGGAAGAGGCCAGCGAGGGTGAAATCCTCATCGGCGACCGCGTCGTCAATAATGTACCACCCAAAGATCGCGACATCGCGATGGTCTTCCAGAACTACGCCCTGTACCCCCACATGACCGTCTACGACAACATCGCCTTCGGCCTCAAGCTGCGCCACTTCCCCAAAGACCAGATTCAGAAGCGAGTGCAAGAGGCCGCTGAAATCCTGGGCCTGCAACAACTGCTCAAGCGCAAACCCAAAGAACTCTCTGGCGGCCAGCGCCAGCGCGTCGCCCTCGGTCGCGCCATCGTGCGCGAGCCGAAAGTCTTCCTGATGGATGAGCCGCTCTCCAACCTGGATGCCAAGCTGCGCGTGGAGACGCGCGCCAACATCACCAAGCTGCACCAGCGCATCCAGACGACAGTCATCTATGTGACGCACGACCAGGTTGAGGCCATGACGATGGGTAGCCGCATCGCCGTTCTCAACGGCGGCATCATCCAGCAACTTGGCACGCCGACCGAACTCTACGACCATCCCGCCAACCTCTTCGTCGCCGGCTTCATCGGCTCGCCAGCGATGAACTTCTTCCCCGGCGCACAGGTCGTGGTCGAAGGCGATACGACCTGGATTGTGCTGGAAGACATCGGTCGGGTCGAAGTTCCCCCGCTCTATGTCGACGCGGCACGCGGCGCGGCAGGCAAGAACCTGACCTTTGGCATCCGCCCGCAGGATATGGAAGATGTCTCCCTCATCCCCGCAGAAAAGCGCAAAGGCGCTATTGAGGCAACTGTAGACGTGGTTGAGAATCTGGGTAGCGAGCTGCAGGTCTATGCCACTGCCAGCGGCAAGCAGATCATTGCCACGCTCAGCCCCAACTCGCGCGTCTCCCCTGGCAGCCACGTCAGCCTGCACGTCGATAACGAGCGTATCCACCTCTTCGATACCGACAGTGGCCTGGCCATTTTCTAAATAAAAAGGCAGTGGATGACCAACAAAAAGCAGGGGGCGCGCCCCCTGCTTTTTGTTGGTCATCCACTGCCTTTTTAATTGCGCAACGGCTTGCCGGTCATCAAAAACGCCTGCATACGCTCTCGCGTCTTCTCTGTGCCGAGGAGGCTGAGGAAGGCTTCGCGTTCCAGATCGAGAACCTGCTGCTCCGTGAGCGGGGTGATAGGCGAGGTTTCGCCGCCGGTGACGACGCGGGCAAGCTGGCGCGCCACGACGG
Source organism: Chloroflexota bacterium (assembly GCA_902810755.1). The sequence continues at coordinate 31,563 of CADDYT010000024.1, read as the reverse complement.
CATCATGCTCGCTGATCTTGCCCACCAGCAGCAGATTTTCCACCTGCTGCTCCAGCACCATGCGCGCGCCGGGGCCGGGCAGGAGCAGCATAGCCGGTTGCCCCGGCTGCCACTCTCCGGCCTCGCGCGCCTGCGCCAGCTTCAGCGCGTCCGCCTTCGCGTCGCGCAGCACGAGGTCGCGATTGACGGTAATGGCGTCGCTCTTGCGCAGGAAACGCAGCTCCTGCGCCTCTGCCGCGCTGGTGGAAACGGTGGCGAAGGCGATGGTCTCAAACGCTTTGCGCGCAGGCGCGAAGGGGCCGCCCGTCTTCCTCGCCAGTTGCGTCTGTACATCCGCGCCCTGGCGCAGCAGCAGTTCCTTGACGCCGCCGCCCGCCGGGATCAGGCCAAGCCCCACTTCGACAAGGCCCACATACGATTCCGCGTGGGCGCGCACGTGATAGCCGTGCATTACCACCTCGGCTCCGCCGCCCAGGGCGCGACCGGCCAGGGCAATTACCACCGGCATCGGGCTGTATTTGAGCAGCATGTTCGCCTGTTGCAAGGCGTTGATGGCCGTATCCAGCATCTTCCACTCGCCCGCCTGCGCGCCCATCAGCATCAACAGCACGTTGGCGCCCGCCGAGAAGTTCTCCGTCTCGTTACCGATGACGATGGCGCGGAACTCCTTCTGGCCCTCCTCAACAGCATAGCGCAGCATCTCGATGATGCCCTCGTCGATAGCATTCATCTTCGTGTGGAACTCGACGCAGGCCACGCCGTCGCCCAGATCGATCAATGAGGCGGAGCCGTTGTCGCGCAGCACCCTGTTTTCGGCCTTCGCCGTTGCCAGCGAGACCATGCCCTGCGGCTGCGGCACCGGCAGGTATGCGCCCGTCTTGAAATCGAAGTAGCGACGCTGGCCCGGCGTGCCGATATAGAATGTTCCCTGCCCCTCGCTCTGCACGCGCTTCACTAACGGGGGCAGTTCCGCGCCGACCGAAGCCAGCACTTTTTGCAGCGTTTGCGGGTGTTGCAGCAGCACATCCCACGTCTCGAAGCTGCCCAGATCGAAGTTGAAGCCCCGGCGCATAGCCTCGTCAACGGCCACAATGCTTTCGGCAATCTCTTCAGCCCGGTTGGCGGCGTAGATCAGCGAATCGGCCAGCGTCTCCCGCGCGAACTGCCCGGCGCGATCATCGGCGTCGAGGATGGTCAGCATGCGCTTCGCCGGGTCGCTGAAGCTGCGGGCCTCGCCAATCGAGGGGAAGCGCACCTTCTGCTGCGGCTCGTATTCCAGCGTCTTCAAGTTCAGTTCCAGAATGGTCGATTCGCCGCCGGGATTTTTGACGCGCTTGTAGAAGCCCTGGCCGCTCTTCTCGCCGAGCCAGCCGCGCCGGATCATCTCGCGCATCACCTCCGGCACGCGGAAGACCTCGCGCTGCTCGTCGTCGGGCGCGTTCTCATAGAGATTGTCGGCCACGTGCGCGGTCGTGTCCAGGCCGGAGAGGTCGGCGGTGCGGAAGACGGCGGATTTTGGCCGTCCCATGTTCGTACCCAGAATAGTATCGACCTCACCGACGGTATAGCCCTCGTCCAGCGCGCGGCGCAGCGTGGACATGAAGCCATAGACGCCGATGCGGTTGGCGATAAAGTTGGGCGTATCTTTGCCGATCACCACGCTCTTGCCCAGCACCTCTGTCGCGAACTGCTGCATGAACTGCATCAATGCCGGGTCGGTATCGACATCCGGCACCAGTTCCAGCAGGCGCATGTAGCGCACAGGGTTGAAGAAATGGGTAATCAGGAAGTGGCGGCGGAAGGTCTCGCTGCGGCCCTTCGTCAGCAGGCGCGCGGGCAAGCCCGACGTGTTGGATGTGACAATCGTGCCGGGGGTCAGCACCGTTTCGAGCTGCTCGTAGAGCCTGCGCTTGATGTCCGGTAGCTCGACAACGGCCTCGATAATCCAGTCTACGTCGCTCAATGCCTGCAGATCGTCCTCGATGTTGCCCACCGTGATGAGCTTCGCAGCGCGTTTGCTGTAGAAGGCGGCGGGACGGGCATTGAGCGCCTTTTCCAGCCCGGCGCGAGCAATTTTATTGCGGTCATTGCCGGCATCGGGCGGCACGATATCGAGCAAGAGGCTGGGAATGCCGACATTGGCGAGGTGGGCCGCGATGGCCGCGCCCATCACGCCCGCGCCCAGCACGGCGGCTTTGCGTATCTGATATGGCATGGCTATGACAACCTCTCGATAATGGTGGCGACGCCCTGGCCGCCGCCCACGCACAGTGTAGCGAGGCCAAGCGTCTTATCGGCAGTCTGCAAATCGTTGATCAGCGTGGCGATGAGACGCGCGCCGCTGCAACCAAGCGGATGGCCGAGGGCAATCGCGCCGCCGTGCGGGTTTAGCTTCTCCTGGTCGATGCCCAGCGCCTGCACCACCGCCAGCGTCTGCGCGGCAAACGCCTCGTTGATTTCGATGATGTCGATATCGCTCAACTGTAAGCCTGCGCGCTGCAGCGCCTTCTTCACCGCCGGAACCGGGCCGATGCCCATGATATCGGGCCGCACGCCCGCCACCGACATCGAAACCACGCGCGCCAGCGGCTGAATACCCAGTTCCCGCGCCTTCTCAGCCGACATCAGCACGGCAGCCGAAGCGCCGTCGTTGAGCGGGCTGGAATTGCCTGCCGTCACCGTGCCGCCCTTGATGAAGGCCGGTTCGAGCGCGGCCAGCTTCTCCGCCGAAGTGTCGCGGCGCGGTCCCTCGTCAATCTCCATCACACGGCCATCCGGCAGCGTCACCGGCACGATCTCGCGCCTGAAAATGCCGCTATCGGTGGCGGCGATGGCCTTCCGGTGGCTGCGCAACGCGAAGGCATCCTGCGCCTCGCGGCTGATATGATACTCACGGGCCAGATTTTCCGCCGTCATACCCATTGGGATGTAGCTGGAAAAGCCATACTCTAACTCACAGGGCGGATAGGGCGAGGAAACCTTCTCGCCCTCACGTGGCGGCATCAGGCGGGGGTTGAAGCTCGGATTGAAGCCGCCCATCGGTACCCGCGACATGCTCTCGACGCCGCCCGCGACGATGGCATCGCCCAGCCCAAGCATGATACTCTGCGCTGCCATGTTCACCGCCTGCAGGCTTGAAGCACAGAAACGGTTCACCGTCACGCCGCCCGCCGTCTCCGGCAGCCCGGCCAGCGCGCCCACCAGCCGCGCCATATTCATGCCCTGCTCACCCTCCGGGAAGGCGCAACCCAGAATCACATCTTCCACCAGCGAGCGGTCAAGCCCCGGCACGCGCTCCAGCGCACCCCTGACTGCCATAGCCGCCAGGTCATCGCCGCGCACGTCCTTCAGCGCGCCCTTATTCGCTCGTCCGATAGGAGTGCGCACCGCGCTCACAATCACTGCCTCTGCCATATCTCTATTTCTCCTTTTGATCTATCAACTCGTCCCTACAGTATGAATTGCGCCCCTACATTTTCACGGGTTCGCGTATGATACCGCCTGTCTGGAACAGGAGTACTTCTTTGCCATACTGGTTGCGGCAGACGCCATCGGCGCTCATGTGGATGCGCCCGTCGACCTGCTCAAGCTGTGTGATCGTCACCTCGCAACGAATCGTATCACCTGTGAAGACGGGTCGCAGGAATTCATAGGTCATGGTGCGAGCGATGTAGTTCATATCGCCGCCCAATTTTGTGGGCAGGGTTGCCGTCAGCAGCCCCTGCACCATCAGGCGTCCCTGCTCATCCGGTCGCACGTGATGAATGCCCTGATCGCCTGAAATCTGGCCGAAGAGCAGCACATCCTCTACCGTGAACGTGCGCTCCCACGAGGTCACATCGCCAACCTGCATTGTGTACACTCCATTTTGCTTGATTCTGACATAGAAGGATACGTCGCCTCCACCCGTCAGGCCACCGCCGCCACCCACCAGACCATCACCCCGACACCAGGCCTCCGTCCCGACATCAGGCCATCACCCGACACCAGGCCACCACCCCGCCCGCAGGCCAGCCGATGCAGGCCACCCGCCAGGGGTGGCCCTACTATATACGCCCCGGTCCCACCCCCGTTCGCTCGCGAGCAGGTCGTGTATAGTAGGGCCACCCCTGGCGGGTGGCCTGGGGTGGGTGGCCTGCCGGCTGGCCTGCCGGGGTGGCCTGGAGACGGCATGGCCAGAGCTTCTATCCTTCTAAAGGATACCCCTGCTTCTGCACCACCAGGTCGGCGATTTCGCGCTGCAGGGCCACGCCGTTGACGAGGTAGTCGCCGAGGTAGGCGCGCACGCGCGGCAGTTCTTCCTGAATCTCGCCCTCGCTGAAGTTGGTGGCGATCACCTGATCCAGGTTGGAGCGGATGCGGTTGAAGGCCAGCCATGTTGCCAGTTGCGCCAGTTTGACATGGATGTCGGCATTCTCGTCCCCGCGCCGCACGGCCTGGACGGCGCGGGCGAGCGCGCTATCGCTGGCGTAGATGTCGATTAGCAGGTTCGCCAGGTACTCGATGAACTCCTCTTCGCTCTCCAGCGCCTGCATGTACTTCATGGCAGCCTTCATGGCCGTGTAGATGGTGGCGTCTTTGGCGCGTTCGACCGCGTTGACTGCCGCGCTCAGTTCTGTCGGAATGCCCTCTGAGCGATCCGGGGCTTGGCCGGAGACGACGCTGGCCTCGATGGCGGGATACTGCGCCATCAGCGGAATCTTACCAGCCATGACGCGGCGGAAGAGCGTACCGGCGGCGACCAGGCGGTTGATCTCGTTGGTGCCTTCATAGATGCGCTGGATGCGGGCATCGCGGTAGGCTTTCTCGATGGGGTATTCCTGCATAAAGCCGTAGCCGCCGAAAATCTGCACGCCCTCGTCCACCACCATAGCCAGCACCTCGCTGCCGTGAACTTTGGCGATAGAGGCTTCCACGGCGTACTCTTCGATGGCCTTGAACTGCCCTTCGGTATCGCTGGCGCTGCGCCGGGCCTGCTCGATGTTGTCGGCGGTGCGGAAGACCTCGCTCTCGGCAGCGTAGGTCTCGGCAGCCATACGCGCGAGCTTCTTCTTAATCATGCCGAATTCGCTGATGTACTTGCCGAAGGCTTTGCGCTCCGTGCTGTAGACAGCCGCCATACCCAGAGCGGCGCGCGAGCCGCCAACAGCCCCGGCGCCCAGCTTCAGGCGTCCGATATTGAGAATATTGAAAGCGATTTTGTAGCCTTTGTGAATCTCGCCCAGCAGGTTCTCCACCGGCACCTTCACGTTTTCCAGGTAGACCTGGCGCGTGGAGGAGCCTTTAATGCCCATCTTGCGCTCCTCCGCCCCGGTCGAAACGCCCGGCCAGCTCGTCTCTACGATGAAGGCGGAAGGGCGATTATCGCCGATGCGCGCGAAGACGATCATCATATCGGCGAACCCGGCGTTGGAGATCCACTGCTTCGTGCCGTTGAGGATGTAGTATTTGCCGTCCTCGGAGAGTTCCGCGCGGGTACTCAGGTGCATGGCGTCGGAGCCAACGCCCGGTTCGGTCAGGGCGTAAGCGGCGATCCACTCACCGGAGGTCAGCTTTGGTAGATAGGTGCGCTTCTGCTCCTCGTTGCCGTAGAAGACGATGGGCAGCGTGCCGATGGTGGTATGGGCGCCGAAGGCTGTGCTGAACGAGGCTTCGCGCATGGTCGAACCGACGAGCGCGCTGACCAGCAGACCCAGTTCGGTGCCGCCATACTCTTCCGGCACATCGATGCTCAGCAGGCCCTGCTCGCCCGCCTTCTTCAGCAGCCCCGGCACCAGCCCCGGCTCCTGATGGTCGATGGCCTCGGCCTTCGGCAGCACCTCGCGCGCGATAAAGGCCGCGCTCGACTCCTCGATCCAGCGTTGCTCCTCGTCGCGCTGCTCCAGCGTGAAGATCTTATCGGCGCTCTGGCTGACCGGCGTGGTCAGGAACGCCGTGCCTCTCTCGGTTGGTTTCACAGTTGTTGCCATTACTACTCCTTATTTCGTTGGTTTCAGTTCGCGTCGTAAGACCTTGCCGACCAGGGTTTTGGGCAGGCTGTCGCGAAATTCGAGAATTTTAGGAACTTTGTACGCGGTCAATTCGCGCTTGCAGAGGGCGAGAATGTCCTGCCGCGTCTCCTCCGTTGGCTCAAAACCGGGTTTGAGGACGACGAAAGCGGCGACCGTCTCGCCCCGGTACTCGTCGGGCGCGCCCGCGACGGCGGCTTCCTGCACGGCAGGATGCCGGAAAAGCACCTCTTCGACTTCGCGCGGGTAAACGTTGAAGCCGCTGGCGATGATCAGGTCTTTGGCGCGGTCAACGATGTAGAAGTAGCCCTCTTCGTCCATCCTGCCGAGGTCGCCGGTACGCATCCAGCCGTTGGAGAAGATGGCTTCTGTCTCATCCGGGCGGTTCCAGTAGCCGCGCATAATGTTCGGCCCTTTGACGACAATTTCGCCGATCTGGCCAGGCGGCAGCAGCTCGCGCGTCTCCGGGTTCATGATAGCGGCCTCGACGTTGGGCATGGGCAGGCCCACGCTGCCGTCGCGTACATCGCCGTTGAGCGGGTTGCAGTGCGTGACGGGGGAAGCCTCGCTCAGCCCGTAGCCCTCGACCAGCTTGCCATGGGTCATGGCCTCGAAATCGTCGCGTACCTTCGCGGGCAGGGCAGAGGCGCCGCTAATGCAATACTTGATCGAACTCAACTTCTCCGTGTGCTTGCCCGCCTCGCGCATGATGGCGATGTACATGGTGGGGATGCCAGGCAACTGCGTCGGGCGGTAGCGTTCAATCGTTTTCACCACTTCCTTTGCCTTGAACAGGGGCAGCAGCACCATCGTCGCCGCGCCACAGATGGCGAGGTTCATGCCGACCGTCATACCGTAAGAGTGGAAGAAAGGCGCGACGCACAGCACCACCTCTTCGCCATCACGCGCCTGCGGCGTCCAGCTGCGTGTTTGCAGGGCGTTGGAGAGCAGGTTGCGATGCGTTAGCATGGCCCCTTTGGAGAGGCCGGTGGTGCCGCCGGTGTACTGTAACACGGCCAGATCATCGCCACTGCTGCCCACCGGCAGGTTGAAGACCTCAACGCCGCTTTTCACCCGCGATTCCAGCATCTCGCCCATCTCGTGCAGCATCGGGTCATCGTGCAGCTCTTTCGGCGTCAGGTGCGGCTCAGGGTGCTTCGCCCCGCGCTGGCTGAGCGGGAAAAGAGCGTGCAGCACGGGCGGCAGGAAATCGGCGGCGCTGGTAATGATGATATGCTCAAGCGCGGTTTCAGCACGAATAGAACGAACAATGGGATAGAAGGTATCGAGCATAACGAGGACGCGCGCGCCGGAATCGGCCAGTTGATGCTGCATCTCGCGCTCAGTATACAGAGGATTGGTCGGCACCACTACCGCGCCCGCGCGCAAAGCGCCATAGAAAGCAATGGGGTACTGCGGGATATTGGGCAGCGCAACCGCCACGCGGTCGCCCTTTTTCACGCCCAGCCGTTGTAAAGCGGCGGCAAAGCGATTCGCCAGCGAGGAAAGGCGGGCATAACTCAGCTTTGTGCCATAGTAGATAAGCGCGGTACGAGACGGGAAGCGGCTCGCCATCGTATCGAGCAGCCATGTCAGCGGTTGATCCGGGATAGCGATTTCCGCCGGTACGCCCTCTTCATAATGGCGTAGCCAGGGACGAGTAGCCACCAGTTCATCAAAACGTGCAGACGGCGACGCGGAAACAACAGCGGAAGAGCCTTTCGCTCGCGCGCCATGTATTACCGACGGATCAGACATTTTCGATCAGCTCCTCTCTGAGCCATGACAGTACAAAAACGTCCCGTTGCTCTAATTATATGTACATTTTCCCCATAAGAACATGTTGCCAGCTAACAAATTCTGGGGCATAATGGATATGTAGCTAACGAAGAGAAGGAAAGGAAAAGATGGTTGTCAAAAATCCATCGGAATTTGCGCAATTGATTACGGAGTTTCGGCAGCGACGCGGGTTGTCGCAGGGGCAACTGGCACAGGCGACGCGGCTCTCGCGCACCTACATCTATCATCTGGAAACGGGCATGCGCCGCAACCCTTCGCAGCACGTGGCGCAGAGCATTGCGCGCGCGCTCGAACTGCACAGCGACGAGCGGCGCCGCCTCTACGAAGCCTACACCCGGCTCACCGGCCACTACTTCGACATCGAGCAGAGCGAAAGCGGCCTGCTCGACTTCGGCGAACTGGCCTCGTTGCTCGTCCACAACACCTCTTACCCGGCCCACTCGCTCAACCGGCTCTGGTACCTGCACTCCTGGAACGATGCCGCTGTCACGCTCTTCGAGACGGAGCAAGAGAGCCTGGACGGCCAGAGACGCCACCTGCTCGAACTCGTCTTCGACCCGCAGCGCCGCCGCCTCTTCTATGGATGGGAAAACCTGGCCCGCCGCCTCGTCAGCGACTTCCAGTACCAGACACGGCGCATCACGCACCTGCCCGAATACAAAGAGCTGTGGAAACGCCTGCGCGCCCTGCCGGAGTTCCGCCGCATAGCAGCCGCCACCTCGCCCGAAGGGCGGCCCGAACCCTCCTTCGTCTTCCACGTCCAGCACAGCCAGCTTGGCCGTCTGGCCCTGCGCACCGCTACCACCGTCTTCACCGGCATCACCAGCTACTCCCTCGTCACCTACGTCCCTGGCGACCAGCAAACGCTGAGGATATATCGGGAACATCACTGGCAACCGGAGTAGTTGTGAACGCTCAAAACCGGCATGCCGTATGCTGGCTCCCTCTGCTGGCCTGCCAGATTCCTCTTATACGACCCGGCACCGCAGGCCACCCGCCAGGGGTGGCCTGCGCTGTCGACCTGTGACGGGGAGCCAGCATACGGCATGCCGTTACCGATCCCGCAGCCGCGCAATGGCGCGCTCGGTCACTTCCAGGTCGGCCTTGAGCGTGGCCTCTTTGTATTCGCGCACGAGCATCTGGTATTCGAGCAGGCGCGGGCGGCGTGAGGGGCGCGAGCCGTACTCCTGACGCACCCATTCCATGTACTCTATTTGCTTGAGCAGGCTGTCGCGATGCTCCAGCAGGTGCTTGAGGGCCACGTCATCGCTCGTCTCGCCACAGAAAAAGAGTTTGGTCAGAAAATCATCCTTGCTGAAGCGTTCGGGGACTTCCGTGTGCAGCCAGCGGTCAAGTTCAGCCTGACCTGCGGCAGTCAGCCGGTAGACTTTGCGGTTGGGGCGGCTCTTCTGCACGATCACTTCGGCCTCCACCAGTTTCTCGTGGCTCAGGCTCTTGAGCGTCGTGTAAATCTGGCTGTTGCCCGCGTTCCAGTAACTGGCAAGGGCGCGATCAAAGGATTGCTTGATATCGTAGCCGCTCATCGGGCGCGTTCCCAGCAGGCCCAGGATGATATAGCGCAGGGTATCTCGCGAGCGCGCGCCCTGCCCTTGCTCCGCCAGCGCGAGCGTCTCCTCGCCTTCACTGTTTACCCGGCCTTCGCTGGCGGTCGCGCCATTTTTATGCGCGCCGTTGGCGCGTTCATATTTGCGCTTCGGCTGTATAGAAACGCACTGTCCATCATCTTCTCTGCGATCAGTTTGCTCGGTCATGGATGTTCCACTCTCGTATATTGCAAGAATATAGCTATTATATCACCGCCGGGGAACAGAGCGGAGGCAAGTTCTGCCCTGGTTCCCCTTTTACCTCTCCATATTTTCCAACCCTGAACATCCCTGAGCGTACATACTGGTAGAGATGTTCTCAATACAATACCAATCCCTGGTTTACAACCCTATCGTTTCAAAAAAGTATAGGCAGAGGAGATAGAAAATCATGGACACACGTTTCTATCGCAGCAGCAACCTGAATATCAATCGGCTCGCCACCGACTTGCAGAACCTGTATCGCTCACAGGGATATCAGACGCAGCAGATCAGCAATGACGGGCAAATCATGGTACAATTGAGGAAGGGCGGCGACCTTGAAGCCCTGCTCGGCATGCAGGCGGCGTTGACAGTCACCTTCCAGCAGACGGGCGGCGGCGTAGCAGTGGCCGTCGGGCAGCAGAAATGGCTGGACAAGGCGGCGGTAGGCGCGGCAGGACTGGCTATCCCGCCCCTGTGGCCGCTGATGATCACGGCAGGCTTCGGAGCATTCCGCCAGGCGGCCCTCGCGAGTCAGGTCTTCAACGTTATCGATGGCCTGGTACACCAGCAGGAGCCATCGGCCCAGCCAGGCCCGGCGCCATCACAGGCGTAATAAAATTGCCAGCGCAGACGTAATATACAGGATATATTATGAGGAGTAGCCAGGCAGCAATAGACTCTACTCCTCCATTGTTCTGTTCTGCATACCTTGCGTGTAAGGAGAGAGGAAAGAAGCGGATGGATGCACGATTTTACAACAGCGAAGAAATAGATATCGAACGACTTGCCGGCGATTTGATGAATATCTACCTGGCGCAGGGCTACCAGGCACAGCAGATCGGCAATAAAGATCAGATGATGGTGCAGTTGAAAAAGGGCGGCGACTTTGAGGCCATCATCGGCATGCAGGCTGCGCTCAGCGTGACCATCCAGCGCACGGCAGGCGGCGTGCTGGCGATGATCGGGCAGCAGAAATGGCTGGACAAGGCGGCGGTGGGGGCGGTCGGCGTTGTCGCCATGCCCGTTCTCTGGCCGTTGATGCTGACGGCGGGCGTCGGCGCGGTTCGCCAGGCCAGCCTCTCCAATCAGGTCCTCAACGTGGTCGATGGACTGGTGCGCCAGCAGCGACCCGGCTTGCAGGCGGGCCAGATTCCCATGCAACTGCTGCCGCAGGTGCAGCAGATGTGGTCGCCGCCACCGCCGTCCTACACGCCGCCATACGTGCCGGGGCCACAGGTCGTCAACGCGCTGCCCGCGCCTGCCCCCATGCCCGTCGCGCCACCGGCAGGCAAGCTGCGCTGCCCCAACTGCAACACGCCCTATGATGAAGGCGACACCTTCTGCACAGGCTGCGGCAAGACGTTGAAGCAGCTCTGCCCCAACTGCAAGGCTGAACTGAAGCCCGACGCTTCCTTCTGTCCGAAATGTGGCGCTTCCACCTACCAGAGCATGACGGCAACCCAGGCCGCGCAACCTGCTCCTGCTCCTGCTCCGGCGCCGACATATACGCCACCGCCACCGCGCCAGGTGCAGCCGGAAACGCCGCTCTACACGCCACCTGCTCAGCCCGCGCCACCGGCCAGGCCGCAGACGCCTTCCTACACGCCGCCTCCACAGCCAGCGCGGCAACCGGCCCCGCCAAAAATCGAGCCATATGTGCCGCCAACGCCGCAGCAGCCGCCGTCACAGCCAACGCCAACCATCACCTATATCCCTGCCACGCCAAAGCCGGAGCCGCCGAAGCCGCAGCAGCCCCAGCGCCAGCAGGCACCGCTCTACGTCCCGCCTGTCCACCCGCAGCAGGTGACGCCAAAGGCCCAGACGCCTCCAACGCCTGCCGCGCCTGCAACACCTGCACCGGCGAAGCCCATCCAGGCACGACCCGCCAGCCAGCCATTGCCGGATGTCAATACGCCCTGGGGCAGCCTGACCTTCAGCAACGGAGAGCAGGTCACGCTTTCCGGCGAGCGCGCGCTGGTCGGTCGTTACGACCACGACCTCGGCGGCATCAAACCAGAGGTCGATCTCGGCCAGATGGAAGACGCGACCACCGTCTCGCGCATCCACGCAGCCATCGAACACATCGGCAGCAGCTACACCGTGACTGATCTCAACAGCACCAACGCCACGCGCCTCAACGGCAAGCGTCTTGAACCCGACAAGGCGACTCCCCTCAACGATGGCGACACCCTCACCTTCGGCAAAGTAACCGCTACGTTCAAGAAGGCGTAAACAGCATGAGTTGAGCGAGAGCAGATAAGCCGGACGGTGCAGGCCGAGCGCAAGGGATGGCCCCAGAGGCGGTAACGGAAGCCCGTGCCAGCGCCACGCAGGCCACCCGCCACCCCCAGGCCACTCGCAAGGGGTGGCCCTACTAGAGACGAAGCTGCAGGCCACCCGCCAGGGGTGGCCTGCCTGGCGCTGGCACGGGCTTAAGTGAACGCCTATGGGGATCGCCCTTGTCTCTCCGCTTGCAAAGGTGTACCATAGTGTTACAGGGTTTATTCGTAACCTTGCGTTCTCATCTTTTTATCAGGCAAAAGGACTTACAACTATGGAAATTGACGAAAAGCGGCAGAAGAAGGCGCGGGAGTATGCGCGCATACGGCTGCGGCTGTCGCTGGTGGATATGGCCATTGCGGCTGTCGGCGTGATTGTCATTCTGGCGAGCGGGCTGGGCATCTGGTGGGCGAATGTGCTGAAGCCGTTGAACTGGCAGCCGGTGCCAGGCTGGTTCCCGGTGCAGATACTGGTTTACTTTCTGACGCTGATGCTCGGCTATCAGCTTATCACCGCGCCGCTCGGTTATTATAGCGGCTATGTGCTGCCGCATCGATACGGGCTGTCAACGCAGTCGCTGCGGGGCTGGCTGGCCGATCTGGGCAAGGGGCTGCTGCTGGGACTGGTCTTCGAGTGCGCGGCAATTGAACTCGTCTACCTGCTGCTGGCGACGCAGCCGGACACGTGGTGGCTGTGGGTCGGGCTGGTCATGCTGCTCTTCTCGGTGCTGATGGCAAACCTGGCGCCCGTCCTCATCCTGCCGCTGTTCTACAAGTTCACGCCGCTGCCGGAGGGCGAATTGACGCGGCGATTGATGGCGCTGGCGGCGCGCGCCCATACGCGCGTGCGCGGCGTCTTCACGATGAAGATGAGCGACAAAACAACGGCGGCGAACGCGGCGCTGATGGGTCTGGGCAATACGCGGCGCATCGTCGTCGGCGACACCATGCTGGATCGCTACACGCCCGACGAGATCGAGGTGGTGCTGGCGCACGAGTTGGGCCACCACGTACATCACGATATCTGGAAGCTGATTATCAGCCAGTCCATCCTCACGCTCGGCGGCCTCTATCTCGCCAACCTCGCGCTGCACTGGGCCGTGCAAACTGCGCACATCTATGCGAGCATGGCCGATGCCGCGACCATTCCCTTCGTTCTGCTGCTCACCGCCATCTTCGGCCTGATCGTCATGCCCCTGAGCAACGGCTACAGCCGCAGGGTCGAGTACCAGGCCGACGAGTACGCGCTGCAAACGACGCGCATGGTTGAGGCGTTCAAAAGCACGATGACGAAACTCAGCGACCAGAACCTGGCCGAAGTCGAGCCGCCGTTGCTCGTCGAACTGCTCTTCCACAACCACCCATCGGTTCGCAAACGCTTGCAGCACGCCGATGAGTTCGCCGCCCGCATCGGTTATTCTTTCAAAGCCGACATGAGCGCGGAGAGTTTTTCGCCCGCCTCCCCGACGGAGCCTTCGGGCATGGCAAGCACCGGCTCATCGACGCCGGAAGCGGCCCACTGATCGAGCTTCGCGACGATCTGGCGCGGCGTGCCAACGATGGCTGTGGCGTCCAGCAATTCGGGCGTCACAGCCTGCACCGCGCTCTTCATACCCTGCTTCCACGCTTCCTGCACAGCCCTGACCTCCTCGCCATAGCCGTTGCGTGTCAGCATCTGCGCGTAGTAGACACCCATCCTGCCAACGTAGTAGGCCAGCGGCGCGGCGGCGGCGAAGCGGGCGGCGGCCCATTCCTCGTCCGTCGCGTTCTCGTCCATGATAATGGAAGTGATGTAGGGAGCGATGGCGGCGCTGTGCGGCGGCCTTCCGGCAATACGCGCCCCCTCGTCCAACTGCTCGCGCATCTCGCCCCACTTATTGCTCGGCCAGTAGACGGGCAGCACGCCATCGGCAATCTCGCCCGACTGCACCACGTTCTTCGGCCCCATCGCCGCAATATAGATGGGCAGATCCGCGCGCGGCGGCGTGAAACGCAGCTTGAAACCACGTTCCAGATTGAATATCTCGCCATGATAGACCAGTTTCTCGCCGCGCAGAATCATGCGGATGATCTCAACGTATTCACGGGTGCGCCGCACAGGCTTCTCAAAGGGAACGCCATGCCAGTGTTCAATTACGTTGGCGCCCGAAGGGCCAAGCCCCAGGACGATGCGCCCGCCCGAACGCTCGTCCAGTGTGGCAACCGTACTGGCGATCAGCGCGGGGCTGCGCGAGAAAATATTGGCGATGCCCGCCCCGATCTTGATGCGCTTCGTGGCGCGCACAAGGTCGGCCATTGAGGTAAACAGTTCGTAGCCCCACGACTCGCCCAGCCAGATTGAGTCAAAGCCCAGCTCATCGGCAATCCTGACTTTCTCAACCACCGCGTTCCAGTCGCCCGGAAAATTCGGCGACTCGGCCATCAAACCTACCTTCCTGCGATACGCCTTCTCCCCGCTCGCAGCAGCTGCGGAGTCCGTTGTCATATGCTCTCTATCCTTTCTTCGAGGTAACGGAAACTTTCAAAGATACAGTTCTGTTATTATATCTTATTGTTCCATCGGCAGCGTCTGATCCAGCGCCCACTCCATCACCGAGCCGTCGAAGTTGGCAACGACCTGACCGGTATAGTATTCGTACAGGAGCGCAAAAAGGGCCGAGCGCACCCCTACTTCGCAGCAGGCTACAATCTCTTTCGCCTCTCGTACTTCCACTGGAATTCGTTGCAGGTAATAATCTCGATCCACAAAATTGCCTGTCTCAGTAAAAAACTCGGTATAAGGCAGGTGGAGCGCGGTCGGGAGCCGACCTTTGCGCGGCTGGTAGTCATACAGCAGGCCATGATATTCGGCGCGAGAGCGGGCATCCACCAGCAGGGGCATTTTGCTGGTGGCATATGCCTGTCTGAGCTGCGAGAGGCGCACGCGGCGTTCAGGCTGGATATCTACCTTGAAACGCCCTCGGACTGGCGCAGGCGCGGGAGCCTCTCCTTTTCCCCCCGCTCTCAGCCAGCCGCTCCAGCCGCCATCCAGCAGCGCAACAGACGATGCTCCATAGTAGAGCAGCATCCAGCCGACTCGCCCCTCGCGCCCCTTCGAGCGCGGGCCATCCGCGTAGATCACTACCAGTTCGTCGCTGCTCAACCCGATTTGCTCCAGCCGTTCTGTTAAGACGGCTGGAGCGGACTCAGCCAGCACGCCCCAGTAGCCGGGCTGGCGCAGTTGCGCCCCGGCATGAGTCGGCGCAGGCCCGCACCAGTCTTCCCACCCTATCCAGAGCGCGCCCGGAATATGCCCGCGCTGATAATCCGCGTATGGGCGCGCATCTACTATCCTAAATTTCCTCTCAGGAGCATACAACATCCATTGGTGCAGCATCTCAGAAGAGATCAGCGTGATGTTCATTCTGTGTTCCACCTTCTGGTAAAGCGGATAATCGCTCCCACCTTTTGAAATCCCAGTTTCCTGTGCCAGAAACCTGTCATTCTGAGCGAGAGCGATCTCAGGCACTTTTTCATTTCTCGTGCTATACTGGCTATGCGAAGCGAAGCAACTCCCATACATATATGGAGATAGTACATGCGCGCAGATCGACTGATCTCACTCTTGATGTTGCTGCAAACGCGAGGGCGTTTGACGGCGCAGGAACTGGCTTCACGGCTCGAAGTCTCGGAACGCACTATCTATCGCGACCTTGAGGCGTTGAGCAGCGCCGGTATTCCCGTCTATGCCGAACGCGGCCCCGGCGGGGGCATCTCCCTCGTCGACGGCTACCAGACGCGCCTGACCGGGCTGACCGCTGCCGAAGCGCAGGCCCTGTTCCTGCTCAGCGTGGCCGGCCCGCTCTCCGACCTCGGCCTGGACAGCGCGCTCAACGATGCCCTGCTCAAACTCTCCGCTACTCTGCCAGCGAGCCAGCGCGAGGATGCGCAGCACTTACGCGAGCGCATCCATATGGACACAACCTGGTGGTATTATAGCAGGGAAACGTTACCTCAGCTATCCCTGTTACAGGAGGCTGTTTGCCACGACCAGACCATCTTGCTCCAGTACCTCGATGAGCGTAACAACTCCTGCCGGTGCATGCTCCATCCCTACGGCCTCGTCTCAAAAGCAGGCATCTGGTTCCTGGTGGCCGTCCACGCGCAGAGCGGTGAGCAGCACATCCTCCGCGTCTCACGCATCCAGTCCGTCGAGATCAGCGAGGCATCCTTCGTGCGCCCCCCTGACTTCGATCTTGCCGCCACCTGGCGCGACTACTGCCTCTCGCTGGAAGCACAACACCCACAACTGGCCCGCTCGGCTCGCGCCATCCCCGGCGAAGCAACCTTGCCTCACCGGCCAGTACAGAGAGCCACGAGGCACGCGCAACAAAAAAACACGTTTCACGCCAACCACAACAAAAAAAACGCGCCTTCTCGACCGTCACAACAAAAAAAGGAGTTTCGTTATTCGCCGCGCGGCAGCCAGTTGCCGGTCAACAAAAAAAAGCAAAAATGGGCCAATCAAAAAAAACAAATATTTCCCTCAAGCCCCTGGCGCATGCCCCTCTACCCGTACCCGGCGCTTCCTGGCCGGGCTTTTTTATGGGCATGGCGCGGCAAAGCCTGCTTCCCAGATGATCAGCTTGTGCGCAACCTCTTTTTAGCCGTATAAAAAGAATAGGTAATGCGCGAGAGTATGAAAAGATGGAAAGACGATGCAATACGATAAAGGAGAACGATCATGTGCGGACGCTATACGCTGACAACGAATATACAGACGATTGCTCAGGTCTTTAATGTGGCGCCGACGCTGGAGACGAAGCCGCGCTACAACATCGCGCCAACCCAGGAAGTCGTCTCGATTATGGGTGACGACGGCACGAAGCACCTGGCATGGCTGCGCTGGGGCCTGATCCCGAAATGGGCGAAGAGCGCGTCTATCGGCTCCCGGATGATTAACATTCGCGCCGATACGCTGGGGGAGAAGCCCGGCTTCCGACGGCTACTGGACTCCAGACGCTGCCTGATGATCGCCGATGGCTTCTATGAGTGGAAAGAGGAGAACGGCGTCAAATATCCCATCTACTACACGCTCAAAGATCAGGAACCATTCGCCTTCGCCGCCATCTGGGACACGTGGACGAACCCGCAGGGGGAGGAGATTCGCAGTTGCGCCATGATTACCACCGACCCGAACGATCTGGTGGCTCAGGTGCATAACCGCATGCCCGTCATCCTGCCGAAAGAGGCGCGGCAGGAGTGGCTCGACACGGAGATACACGACACGAAATTCCTGGAATCGCTGCTCGTCCCCTTCCCGGCCAGCGAGATGACGGCACGCCAGGTCTCGCGCGCCGTCAACAACGTGGCGGTGGATAACCCGTCGGTGCTGGCGTAGTCCAGGCTCACTTTTTCTCTTTCCCCGATACAATCGCGTTAATCTGCGCCTGGGTCAACGGAACCCAGGGGGAGCCATCGGGGTTTGATGCGGCGGCAGCCGGACTCTGGCCCGTATTCCACCATTTGGCCTGATAGGGTACCCCGTTGAAGAGGACACGATCGCCAGCGTTATAGGTGGCCGTGCCGGACCAGTTCGGATAGGTGCCGGGGGGCAAGGTCGGCTGGGGAATCGGCTTCTCCCCCGGCAAGACGGGGCCAATCAATTCCCAGGGCGTCTGCCAGGGTTGTAAAACAGGGTTATCTGGAACGTCACCCTGCGTCCACCATTTTGCCTGGTAGACGTTGTGGTGCCAGACAACTTTGGTCCCTTTGAGGTAGGCCCCGGTGGGTGACCAGATCTGGTACGGGCTGGTGGCAGGGTCATCTGGTTGCTGCGCAATTTTTGAGAAGGCATCTGCCTTCGTTATCAGGCCAGCACTCAGGAAGATACTGCCATCAAAACCGGCGCCCAGGCGATTCGCAAAGCCATTCGCATCCTGCTGTACGCCGCTACAGGCATCAGAGACGACCTGCGTAAAAACGTAATTCGCGCCGCAGGCGATATCCCGATTCGCCGACCACATCGACATTCGTTCTACCTTATGGGAGAGCGCAAACCGGTTTAACGCGGTTGCATCGGCCAGCGTAAATACTTCATCTGGTGTGTCGTTTTGCCCGATCATGGGAGTGACGCCCAGTTTCGTCCAGAGCGTGGAGTCATTTAAGTGTATCCCTGCTCGCTGGTACAGAATGCCAAGCTGGCGCTCTGTCTGGATCAAGGCAGTTTCCGCTGCATCGGCCATAGTGGTCCCCTTCGCAAGGCTAGAGCCATAATCCATGGTCATGAGGTTTACGCCAGCCAGGTCGACATGGTGCGCCAGTAACTGGCTCACTGCGTTCGTGCCATCTTCATCTAACCCCTGTGGCGTTACAGGCAACGTTAGCCATACCGCAAACGCCTTGCCTGCCGCTCGTCGCTCTGATTGAAGCTGAGCAATGGCAACGGCTCGTCTACTGGCTGCGGCAGCATCCGTCAGGCCCGCTCCTTCAAGGTCAAGATCGATGGTGTTGATGTTGTACTGGTTGACGACCGACTCGTATGCATCGAAAAGTTTGCCTGGATCGGTACAATTGACGGCAAGCTCCTGATTCTTCTGGCCGCCGAAAGATATAGCCACGCTGCCACCCTGTTGCTGCAAGCGGGCGATACGTCTATCGAGGTCCAGCGCGCCGGTGGCCTGGCTCAAGGTATATGCCCCTCCCCACGAAGGGGTACAGGCATCCAGAGATGATGAGACGATGAAGGAAAGTATGGCATCACGCTTTGAAGTCGTACCCATCTGCTCAAAGGCGAAGGCAGGCGTCGCCGTAACATCGACATAGCTTGCAAACCACGGCTTGTTCGATGCGGCTGGCTGGTTCGTGTGCCATCGTTGCAGGGCGAAAACGGTACCGGTAGGCAGGCTTACGAGAATAAAGATGGCAAGCATCACGCGCCAGGGCGAGAGCCTCCGCTGCGGTTCGCCTGCGTATTGCTCATTTGTTGCGCTTAACTTACTCATGATAGTAACTACCCTCTGTCTGGCTCCTGTCTGTTTCCAGTAATCCCATACTTACTACGCTATCCAGACTCGATGAGAATGGTATCGGCGTTTCTCTGCTCGGCCATGACGGCGCTTTGGCCGCCACCTGCTGCGCATCCAGACTCACAGAGAAGGGTATCGGCGTTTCTCTGCCACCGTAGCGAGAGACCAGCCCCCCTTTGACGTTTGACAGAGTGCTATACGCATCTTCATGAGCAGGAAACGAGCTTCCATCCGGCAATGCACCGACAGCACGCATCTTCATAGTAGAAAGCGAGCTGATATCCGGTAGCCCACTCCCTGCACGCATCTTCATAGTAGAAAGCGCGCTGATATCGGTGTCCGGTAAACGCTGGCCGATGCTTGCCGACTGGTACGCCGCCGTAGCGTGCAATGCGCTCAGTGGAACCTGCTCTCTGGCATTGCCATGATAGAGTACCGCCCTCCAATCAAGCGTCTGTTTCGGGCGAGTGACGGCTGCGGATGTCCTGGGGGGTACTTCTACGTAGAGCCAGTCGGTTAAGCCACGCCATATATCGACCAGAGCATTACCGATGCCGATATAGGAAACGATAGCATATGAGGCGGTGAGCGCATTGAAACATTCAAATGCAGCGTTGACCCAGTTATGGGCCTGCTCGTCCCGCCAGAAAGTAGCAGCCGAGAAGGCAACAAGCACCAGGGGGATGATGATATAGATGAGCGGCGCAACGGTTCGATTTTTCACTTTTGGCGTTCGCGCAAATGGAATCTTCTTACTCGTCAATGCCTGCTGGAGCGATTTCAAGACGCCGGCGAGGTTGACCGGTAGCAAGATTAAGTTAAATCCATAGATACGCAGGACATCAGTTCGCTTGTAGCCACAGTATTTGAGATCACCGGCCATCGAGATGAAGTATGGCAGGGCGGCCAGCACGACGAAAGGACTCAACAGATGGCCGTCGAATGGATAGGCCAGCATGAAGATCAGGCTGAAGCTCGCCCACGTGATTGACGCCATGTAATTCAGGCGGAGCAGTATCTCCGTGCGAGAGACAAGCTCACCGCGACGTTTGCGCTCCCGCGTTTGCGCCCACAATTTTGGTAAGATCAGCAGACCACCATTTGCCCAGCGGCGGCGCTGCACAATCAGGGCGCCGAAATCGGGCGGCGTGGCGCTATAACTCAGGCGCTCAGGATAGTTCACCAGCGACCAGCCATGCAGCGTGAGGTCAATGCTGGACTCGGTATCTTCAATAACCGTGCGGTCCTGGATGAAACGGCGCACCTCGAAACCGCCGACCCATTCGGTCTCGGCAATATCATCAAGCGCGCGCTTACGAATGACCGCATTGGCGCCGACCCAGAATGTTGCACCATAATGGCTCATGCCCTGGTGGAGAATGTGCTGGATGTCTGTGGTTGCCCCGGCCAGGCGTTCAAGGCGCGTCGCCGCCCCACGGAAGGACGAATAGGGAGTTTGCGTCACTGCTACCCGCGCATTATCCGGCTGCTGCAAGAAATAGACAAGACGCAGACAATACTCACGGAGCAAGATAGAGTCAGCATCAAGCGTCAGAAGGAATTCGCTGTCAGGGAAGGTCACGTCGCCTTTCTGGCCACCGGCAACCGGGATCAGGATAAGCCCATCCGGGGTCTCGCGCTGGAGATACGTCCCGCCCATCAGGCCAATATAGGAATTGAGATTCATGGCCTTATTGGCTTCGTGGGAGAGTGAAGCGTACTTCTTCCGTTCAAAAACAGTGACCTCGGCATCAAAAATCCAGGCCAGGCGGCGGTAGAGTTGCCGTACTCGTTCGAGAGGAAGCTGAACGCCTTCCTGGCAGGAAGTCATCAGCGCCTGACCAACGAGGTGCAATTCACCGGCAAGGCCGTTGAGAACCTGTTCGACAAAGAAGATATCGACATGGTCATCAATCTCCTCTTTATCCGCAAGCGCATTGAGCCACGATGCCGCCCATGCATAATGGGATGCTAGCTCGATAATCGTAGCCTGCGTCACCGGCATGCTGCCTGCATACTGCCATTCAAACTGGGAGAGCGCGCTGCTGAAGCGTGTACGCGGTTCAGCAAACAGTCTCATGATATCGTTGCCCAGTTCGCGAGTGGCGTTGAGCCGGGCGGCAACTGCCGGATTTGAGGGATTGGGGTTATCGTCGATCAGCAAGACGACGCGCATGCGGGGATATTCCTGCAAAGCTGCCGATATAAGGGTTTTACGAACAACTTCCGGCTCTTCACTGTATGATGGCACAAGTACAGTGATCGAGGGCTGCTGCTCTGAGAAATGCCGGTCGATTTCGGCTCGTGGCACACGGACATGCTTACTGAACCGCTGAAGCGCCCCCTGGCGTGCCACCAGATACATGAGCGCAGAGAATGTCAGCAAGGTAACGATGATCAGATAACCAACGGCTTGCATTGTAAACGAAAACGTCTTCGGCCCCTCAAAGAACTGACGAATAATGGTCGAGATGAGATATATTACCCATAAAACGATGGTTAAGACAATGGCAAGACGACTGCAGGCAATTTTCAATGTTGATGGTTTCTCGTGCATCATTGGCAATGGCTCTGTGCGGCGTTCCGCGCCCCACTGCCGTTTTCGGGCAGACAGCTTCTTCTGCCCTGTACGAGGTGCTGGTTGTGGCATGTTTCCCCCTGGTGAGTTGCTCCGGTAAAGTAAAAGTATCCGTAAACAAAAGCTCTCGTGCCAGATATTCTACTCTACAATATTGATTGTAGCCGATCTTAGCGGCCGACCGTCAATTGCATAGTACCAATGGCGGTAATTGTCCGGTCACAGTTCTACTATAACAGCTACCAGGCGTTGCTGGCGAATGGTTCTGGTTGAGGTAAGGTGATGTTTTATCTCTGTATGTAATATTTTCGTAACTCCGAGGCACTCCCCTGACATGACAATGGACCTGTCATGAGGAGCGCGTCGTCAACAGGAATAGCTCATCGGCAATGAGAATGGCAATGATGAAAGAGGGGTTTTACCGTGCCTGCACGCGCAACACTCTTCTTGCCGCATCATTCACCGCCTTTGTGGGGGCAGCCAGCGAGGAGATCGCAGCTACCGTCTCCTGCGCGTTGCGCACAAATACGGCGCGCACGCCCGGCGGCAATTGTTCATGGAAGGTCGCTACGGTGAGATCATCCAGAAAACGCACGCCTTCGTTGTCGAGCATGACACGGGGGAGAAGGATGAGATCGCCGAGGCCGACGGCTTCGTGGTGGGCGTGCAGAGCTTGCAGCACATCCTGACCGCAGAGCAAACCGGCGACAGTGACTTCGGGGCCGAAGAACCGGTTGATGACGGGCAGCACCTGTACATCGAGGTTGTCGGTCTGGCGCATGTCCCGCGCAAGCTGTTCGATGACGGGGCGCGCCATCGCACTGGTGACGAGCGTGACTTTGCGCGGGGATGGCATGGCCTTTGGCAGACGGCGTTTGCCGCGCTCCCACTGCTCGATCAGGTAGCGCGTCATGCCAACGCCGTTCTCGATCTGGGCGTAGGAGCCGTAATGGCGGGCGGGCGGGAAGTCGCGGCCCGTCAGATAGTACCATTCGTCGGAAAGGTAGACGAATGGATAGCCCTCTTCATCCTCGGCCTCGAATCGGCGCTGATATGCCTCGACCTGCTCGATGACCGCCTCGGCCTCTTCACGAGTATAGTGCCGCAGCGGGGGCAGGTCGCCGGTCTTAATCATATTGTTATATTTTGTCAGCCCGACCGGCACAACGGAGATGGATTCGACGATGGGGCGCAACTGCGTCAGGTCGCGGATACTGCGATCCAGATGCTCGCCGTCGTTGATAGTGGGGCAGAGGACAAGCTGTGTGTGGCAGGTGATGTGCATGCTGCCGAGCCGCTGGATGTGGCCCAGGATATCGCCCGCGCGCGGCCCATCCACCATCTTGCGCCGCAGTTCCGGCTCCGTCGTGTGGACGGAGACATAGAGCGGCGTCAGTTTCTGCTCGTCCAGCCGCTGCCAGTCAAGCTCCTTCAGGTTGGTCAGCGTGATGAAGTTGCCAAAGAGGAACGAGTAGCGGTAATCGTCATCCTTGATATAGAGCGAGGCGCGCATACCATGCGGCAGGCCCGGCTGCGGCGCGTAGCGTTCGGGCAGACCCTTGATGAAACAGAAAACGCATTTATTGGCGCACTGGCGAATAAAGGGCGTCGGTTCCTCACCGAAGAGGACGCCCAGGTTTTCATCATAGTTTTTGACAATCGTTACTTCATGCTGCTCTTGCTGGCGTTCAAAGCCAATCGTCAGCGTCTCGTCGGCGACATAAAAGCGATAATCGACCAGATCGCGGATGAGGTGTCCATTGATCGTGCGAATTAAATCACCCGGCTGGAGACCCACCCGGTCGGCGGGACTTTCGGGTACCACCTCGCGCACCCACCCGTACAGTTTTGGCATCAGTTCATTCCTTGAGAAAGAGAAAAAAGACTCCATATATCGCCACGATTATACTCGCCTTACAGGATTACGTCAAACCGGAACTGCCCATAAGGGCCATGCAGGAAAAGAATATTGCGGTACAAGAAACTCTAGCGTATAATGCATTTCAGGAAAATAGACTGCTCTTCAAGAAGGAGATAGTGAATGGCAACCAACCCGGCGGAAGAAAATTCCTATGTTCTTGACGCGGAAAGCGGGGCGGAAATGGCCCGCCTGATCGATCAGGATATCATGATTACCCAGGCAATGGGCGGACTTTTTCCTCGCGACCTCGATCTCTCGACCATTCACCGCGTGCTGGATGTTGCCTGCGGACCCGGCGGCTGGGCGGTGGCAGTGGCCTTTGCGTACCCACAGATGCAGGTGACAGGCATCGATATCAGCCGCACCGTCATCCAGTATGCACAGGCGCAGGCGCAGGTGAGAGGGCTGGACAACGTGACCTTCCGCGTGATGGACGCGACGAAGCCGTTAGATTTCGCCGATGAAAGCTTTGATTTGGTCAACGCGCGGGCAATGGTGGGCTTCATGTCCAACACGGGCTGGCCGGCCTTCATCCAGGAAGCCCTGCGCATCCTGCGGCCCGGCGGCATCCTGCGCCTCACCGAAAGCGACGATCTGGGCTTTACGAATAGCGCGGCACAGGAAACACTCACGCGCCTGGGAGTGCTGGCGCTTGAGCGCGCCGGGAAAACCTTTGCGCCGCCGGGCGGGCGCAATGCCGGGCTTACTCCGATGCTCGGTCGCTTCTTGCGCCGGGCGGGCTTCGTCAACATCCAGCGTGCAGCATACGCCATCGATTACTCCGCCGGGGAACCGGCCCACGACGCCGTTTGCCACGACCTGCTGGCTCTGCATACGCTCTCGCTGCCCCTGTTTACAAAAACAAAGGTAGCCACCGAGGAAGAGATTCAGGCGCTGAGCCAGCAGGCGGCGGCGGATATGCTATCCGACGATTTCTGTGGTCTTCTGTACCTGCTAAGTGTGTGGGGAACGAAACCGGCGTAGAGCTTCGCGATAGACGCGCTCGTAGGCGTCCAGAGTGCCTTGCAGGCTGAAATGCGTCTCGACATGGCTACGGCAGCGTGCGCGTGGGATATCATAGAGGTCATCCACCAGGGCGGCGGCGTGGGCGATCTCGCCCGGCTCGACCAGAAAGCCGGTCTCGCCGTGCCGGATGACCTCTTCGGCGGCCCCGCGCCGGTAGGCGATGACGGGCGTTCCCGTCGCCATTGCCTCGACGGCGACCAGCCCGAACGGCTCATCCCACTCGATGGGGAAGAGCAGCCCCAGGGCCTGCCCCATGATCTTCCACAACGCCAGCCGCTCTAAATGCCCCAGATAGGTCACGCGCTCACCCGCCTCGCGCAACCGGGGTTCGATACGCTCGCGCCAGTAGCGGCGGTCATAGATGCCCCCGGCGATCAGCAACCGGTAGCCCGCGCGTCCGGCAATCTCAATCGCGGCCTCAACGCCCTTCTCCGGGGCAATACGTCCCGCGAAGAGCAAGGGGCCCTCGCGCGAGGGGTGAGACGAGAAGGGAATAGCATCCATATCCAGCCCGTTGTAGACCACTGCGTCAACGTCGGTATACTCCATGTAGGAGCGGGCGCTGCCCTGGGAGACGCAGATCAGCGTCAACGGATGTCCCTGCCGATGCAGCACACGCAGCGTCTCATTGATGGATGGCAGCAGCGCGGGCAGGTGGAGCGTATGCAGCACAGGGATATCCGTCACCAGCGCGCTGCTGGCGAACGAGGGCAGGTCAAAGGCGTGGGCATGCACCAGATCGAACTCGCTGCTGCGCCTGCGCAATTGCAGGAAGAGATCAAGAAAGAGATTGGCCTGCTCGAAATAGCCGCTATCGAGCGGCACATCTCCGGTACTGACGGCTCCGGTAAAATCAGCCGGGCGCACGCTCTGCGGCACGGCAATCGGCTCGATCTTCACGCCGGGGACAGCCGAGCCGACGCGGGCAAAGAGCGTGACCGCGTGACCGCGCCGGGCCAACCCCTGCGCCAGATCGGCCACCAGCGCCTGCGAGCCGCCAACATAGGGCTGCGCAATCGGAGAGACCAGCGGAGCAACCAGCGCGATTCTCATATCTCTTCCTCTCCGCGATAGCTCGCCCAGTTATTCTCCGTTTCGATCAGCTTCACTTCATAGAGCATGCCGGGTGGGAAGGCCGGGGCCAGTTGCTGCCAGAACTTCATCGCCAGCACCTCGGCGGTGGGAATACAGCCTTGCAGCCAGGGGACGTCATAATTCAGGTGCTTATGATCCACCGCGTTGATGACTCGCTCGTTGATAATGCGCTTCAATTCGGTCAGGTTCAGCAGCATGCCTGTCTTCGCGTCAGGCGTTCCGCGCACCGTCACTTCCAGGATATAATTATGCCCATGCCCGCGCGGGTTTGCGCACTTCTCATAGATGGCGAAGTTCTCTTCTTCGCTCAGCGCGCTACTCCACAACACATGCGCCGCGCTAAAGCTGGCGCGCCTCGTCAGGTAAACCATGATGCCCAGCCCCGCAGGCCGACCGCAAGGGCCGGCCCTACTATATACGGTCCAGAAGCGCGCAGGGCGCGCTCCTGGAGTCATTGCCGATACTTACAAATTGCTAAAAATCTCAACGTTTGTGCCGCTCAGCAAACGACCGGAATCGTTAGCCAGGAAGAGCAGCAGTTCGGCCATGTCGGCGGGTGTCGCGCCGGGCCTCAGGTGTGGCGCGGCCTGCCGCAGCATCTCTGTATCGACCGCGCCCGGACTCACGGCGCACACACGAATATTATAGGGCCGACCCTCCACCGCCAGAATCTCCGTCAAACCGGCCACGCCAGACTTGGAGACGTTATATGCGCTCAGCCCCGGAAACTTCTCCACGCCCTTCACGCCCGATAGCGAGGACATGTTGATAATCACGCCCTCTCGCTGCTGCGCCATGATGCGAAAAGCTTGCAGGCAGCAGAGAAAGGTGCCGCGCAAATTCACGGCCAGCACGCGATCCCAGGTCGCCACATCCATGTCAACAAACGGGCGCGTTGCCACTATTCCCGCGCAGTTCACCAGAATGTCCACGCGCCCATACGCCTCCATCGTTCGCGCGAACAGCCCGCGCACATCCTCCTCGCCGGACACATCGCCCACAACAATCAGAGATTGCCCACCCGCGCGAGCAATCTCCGCCGCCACCTCATCCAGCCGACTGGCCGTGCGACTGAACAGCACCACCTTCGCCCCCTCGCGAGCGAACAGCAGGGCTGTAGCGCGCCCGATACCGCGTCCCGCCCCCGTAATCACAGCAACACGATCTCGTATACTCATAGCACCATTATACCCCACCCCCCCAGGCCAGCCGCAAGGGGCCTGACTCATAGACCCTGTATTTGCGGTACAAGATACTTGTTGAAGCATGTTGATATTTGTTATAATGCTCACTAGCCGGTACTGAACAGTAAGTTTGTCCACCGGAAATGCGCAGCAATCTGGCGCAGTAAGGGAATTTTTGTAGGGTGGTTGTGTAGTCTGGCGTCCTGTTGTATGGATAGAGGAGTGTGCATGACAACGAACAGCAGCCTGTTGAAGGGTTCGCTCAGCGAATTTAACCTGGTGGAGGTATTGCAGATGATGGAGCTTGGCTCGCAGACGGGCGCGCTCCATTTGAAGCATACCTCCGGGCGAGCCGGGGTCCTCTATTTCAATCAGGGGAGGATGGCGAATTGCGCAGAACTGCATGCGGGGGCGCTGACACTGGGCGATGTACTGCAACAACTGGGCATGGCGACCTATGAACAGATCGAACATGCCTTCTCGCAGCAGTTACAGAGCGCCTTTGGCATGCGTATCGGCGAAAAGTTGATGATGATGCGCGTCATCAGCGAGCAGCAGTTGATGGAGGCGTTGCGCACGAAGGCGCTGTGGACGGCCCGCGAACTGGGGACGTGGCAGGAGGGCGTCTACGAGTTTATTTCCAGCCCCAACGGGCAGTCTATTCTACCCTACGGCGAAATCTCGCTCGATCTCGATGTGGTGCGCCTGACGATGGAGATGGTCTGCTATAGCGATGACTGGCAGGAGCTTTCGCGCTGGCTGCCGCAGGGCATGCACACAACGTTGCAGATGGCCCCTTCGATCTCCTCCGTGCTGAGCTTCGGCACCTACGCCTACGAATTGCTGATGCAGGTCAACCGCAACCGCGTGGTGCGGCGCATCGCCTGCTCCATGCATCGCCCGGAGATGGATGTGGCGAAAGACCTGGCAAAGATGGTACAGTACCGGCTCATCATCCCCGTCATGCAGGACACCCTTGCGCCCGTAACCGAGAATAACGGGAACGGCAACGGGCATAGACGCACGACGGTACGCCTGCCCGATCCGGCAGAGAAGTGGCGCATGGAGAGCTTTGAACTGCTCGACCTGATCAGCAAGATGGAGCAGGAGTGGCTGCGCCGCCGCACGCCGATGGAGCAACTACCTGCCCTCGTCGAGTTTGTCAACATGACGATGGATGCGCTGACCGATGCCTGCCGCGCCAACGGCACCGAAATCGACCCCAACGCCCTCGCCACGCTGCTGCACCGCGCCCGGCTGACACACCTGGGCAACTACCGTTTCAGAATCGAGCATAACCACATCGATGTCGCCAACTTCACCTCCCTCTGCTATGAAATCATGAGCGGCGAGATCAGCAAGGCCAACGATTTCTACGAGACGGCGTCCGAGGTGCTGCAAAAGATGCTGCGCGCCCTCTTCGAAACCATCAATGCTCGCATCGTCAACCCCATCGAGCGCATCGAAAACCAGGAGGTCTGGGAAGCCCTCTTCACGCAATTTGCTTTAACATAAAGTCAGGAAGAGCAGGCAAGGGGAATATGGCTACATGCCCGGCATGCAGCCATATTCCCCTTGCCTGCTCTTCCTTATGCTTTGCGCGGCGGGTACAGCACGTAAATGCTTTTGGTTTCGCTGAACTCTTCGACGGCGACGGAGCCGAGTTCGCGATGACCGTTGCCGCTGGCCTTCATGCCGCCGAAGGGCAGGTGAATTTCGGAGCCGGTGGTGCCTGCGTTGATGTAGACGAGGCCGGACTCGATGTCGCGCACGGCGCGGAAGGCGATGCGCACGTCCTCCGTAAAGATGGAGGTGGAGAGGCCATATTCGGTCGAGTTCGCCACCTGCACCGCCTGCTCGTAAGAGTCCACAGGGAGGATGGAGACGAAGGGGCCAAAGACCTCTTCGCGGGCGATACGCATGCCGGGCGTGACCTCCGTAAAAATGGTGGGCCGGTAGAACGCGCCGTACCGGTACTCGCCCTCGGTGAGCGGCTCGCCGCCGGTGACAAGCTGCGCGCCCTCCTGCTTACCTGCCTGCGTATACTCATGCACGGCCTGCCGCCGACCCATGTTCACCAGCGGCCCCATGTCAACGGAGGGGTTGAGACCATTGCCGATTATCAGCCTCTGTGCCGCCTCCGCCAGCCGCTCGACGAACTCGTTGAGGATGGGGCGCTGCACGATGACGCGGCTGGTGGCCGTGCAACGCTGACCGGTGGTGCCGAACGCGCCCAGCGTGACGTTCTCGACGGCGGCTCTGAGGTCGGCATCGGCCAGCACGATAACAGCATTCTTGCCGCCGAGTTCGAGCGAGCAGCGGCGCAGGTCGCGCCCGCACAGCTCGGCCACGCGCCGCCCCACCTCCGTTGAGCCGGTCAGCGAGATCATGTTGACGCGCTTATTGCTCGCCAGCGCGTCACCAAGCGAGCCGCCGGGACCGGTGATGACATTCAGCACGCCATCGGGCAGGCCCGCCTCCTGCATGATCTCCGCCAGCTTGAGCGAGAGGAGCGGCGTATCACTGGCCGGTTTGAGGATGACCGCGTTTCCAGCCAGCAGCGCGGGAAAGGTCTTCCAGGCAGGAATGGCTATAGGAAAATTCCAGGGCGTGATGATGCCGATGATACCCAGCGGCTGGCGCACGGTCATGTCGAATTTGTTGGGCGAGGCCGAGGGATAGGTGTGGCCCTCCGCTCGCCGTCCTTCGCCTGCCATGTACTTCGCGACATCAATGGCGATTTGCACGTCGCCGCGCGTCTCTCGCAGGATTTTGCCCATCTCGCGGGTCATCAGCGTGGCGAGTTCTTCTTTGCGCTGTTCCAGCAAAAGAGCGGTACGCAGCAGGATTTCGCCGCGTTCCGGCGCGGGCGTCGCGGCCCAGCCTGGCTGCGCTTTCACCGCCGCGTCGATGGCATCTTCCAGGTCGGCGGGACTTGATTTCGGGTAGAGGCCGATAATTTCCTGTGTATTGGCCGGGTTCGTGCTGGCAAATGTCTCGCCACTGCGAGCGGCGCGCCACTTGCCCCCGATAAAATTCTGATAAACAGGCGCCTGCTCTCCAGGCACCGCAGGCGGTAGAACTGACGACATATGGTACTCCTCGACGAGAATGATCAACGATGATCGGCTACGGGCGACGGAGCCGCCGCGAATTTACCTGCAAAAAGGGAATGGGCGAACGCGAACCTCATCGTATGCAAAGCTAAGAGAGGAGAAGGATTCTGATTCTTCGCGTCGCCCGCTCCTTCCACTGACATTATATCAGGCAGAACGGGGCATCGTCGAGATAAGGTGGAGAGAGAAAGATAGGGAGCCAGAAATATTTATGAGGAGGCAGGCTGGCAGTTGGGGGCTGCCAGCTTCCTCCACACACGTTTACCGGGCCATCTCTACTCTCACACGACAGTTAGACGCGCTGTAGGGAAGGAGAGAAGGGAGGAGGAAAGACAGGGGACAATGGGGTTGGTCAGAGGGGAAGCAAACCACTGGCCCCGGTAAACGCGGGAAAATGGGCAAAGCAATCAGGCTTCTGGCCTGAAATTTCCCCGCCTCCACCATCCTTCTCCTGCTATGGTTAATACATGCGTATCAAACACCATCCTTTACCGACTGAACACTATAGTCAAACAACCGTTCATCACTACCTGTTACACGGATGACGCCGCCTGTTGGACTCAACTTTTTCCATAAAAATCCGACAAATTCTTTAGAATATATCAGAAAAGTTCAACTATGAAAACGTTCTCTCGCCTATCATGCTGAGAGGCAGCGAAGCATGGCAGGGGCGGGGGTGTTCTATCTTTCAGTAAATGGTTGGGGGCGAACCAGACGTTTAAGGTTGCCGCCGAGCATGAGGTCTTTTTGCTCCTGTGGGATGTTGAGACGCTGGACGCGGCGCAGGTTGTCGGCTGGCATGCCATAGGGGTAATCGCAGCCGTAGAGGAGACGCTGCGCGCCAAGCGTCTGCACGATGGTCTCGTTGATCTGGCCGAGGCTGGTATCAAAATGGACGTTGGGGTAGTCGCGGAAGTGGGCCTGCACGCGCTCCTGGCCGCCATTGAGCATGCCCATATGGGGAATAATCAGCTTGATGTCGGGGTAGCGGCTGACAAATTCGCGGGTGACATCAAAATGCTCCTCAAAGATCATCGGGAAGTTCAGCGCCTGGATGGCCTGCATCACGGCCAGGAAGTCCGGCGCATCCATCTGGCGGCGCACATTATCCATGTCGATGTGATAGCTGTAGCGCAGCCCGCCATCGTGGGCGGGAGAAAACCAGCAGTGCCACTTGATGCCGCTATACTCGCTCAGATTGTCCGGCAGGGGCAGCCGATCATACGGGCGCTGGCCGCTATAGGCGTTGCCGCCATAATAAAAATACGGGAAGTAGCCCGGCCGCTGCGCGGCCTCCAGCACATAGGTTGAATCCTCAACGATATTATCGCTCTCCGGGTCGGCAAAGACGGCAGCCCGGCTGATGCCCGCCGCCTTGAGCAGCCGATCGATATGCTCAATCGGCAAATGATAGCGCCCGATATGCACGTGGGAATCAATAATCTCCATATCTGCCCTCCTCTTTCGTTCTGCTATCCTGAAAAACACTAATCCATCACAGAAAAGTGTAGCACAAAACGATGGATAGAGACAGGAATGACGGGGCCAGGGCGACCGCAAGGGATCGCCCCTACTATGCTACGTTGCAATTATTGCATGTTCCCGTATATAGTAGGGGCGATCCCTTGCGGTCGCCCTGGCCTGCGGTTATCGCTTTAGACGGGCTTATGCGCTCTCTACGGTAGGGCCGCTGCTGGCCTGTGGCTGTTGCTGCGCCTGTGCCGGGGCCTCTTCGGCGTAG
>CADDYT010000023.1 GCA_902810755.1 Chloroflexota bacterium | reverse complement strand
GCCTATGGGGCCGACCCTTGCGGTCGGCCTGGGGGTGGGGTTCGGCCTGGGGGTGGGGTGACATGGGTAGCGGGGTGGATATGGCCGCTGGCTTACGCGCTCTTCTCCAACATCTCATCCTCATCATTATTACGCCTGCGTTGAGCAAGCAGCCAGTTATATAGTTCCGGGTTGGCGTAAGTCTGTGTCCATGAGTCATGCCCGACGCCGGGATAGACGGTAAAGTTGGCATTGCCGCCACAGGCTCTGTGCGCTTCGACCATCGCCCTGCCATCCTCTATCGGCACCGCCCCGTCCTGGTCGCCATGAAATGCCCAGACGGGGAGATGGCGAATGGCGGAGACTGCCCTGGGATTGCCGCCGCCGCAAATGGGAGCAATGGCCGCGAAGCGGTGGGGATAGGCGATTGCCAGCGCCCACACGCCATAGCCGCCCATACTCAAACCCGTCACATACACACGGTCGGGGTCGACGGCATAGTTGTCCTCAATCTCGTCCAGTAGTTCGGCCAGGGCGTGAACATCCGCCTCCCTGCTCCACCAGCCGTGAGACGGACATTGTGGGGAGACAAGGATAAAGGGGAAATGCTGTCCCTCCTCAACATGCCTTGACGGCCCGTGCCGGGCAACCAGATGCAAATTATCGCCCCGCTCGCCTGACCCATGCAAAAACAGCACAAGCGGCCAGCGTTTGCCTGACCGGGGGTCATAATCTTGCGGGAGGTAGATGAGGTACTGGTGCGCGCCAACGGTAACATGTGGTCTCGTCTGTGCCTGATGAGCACGAAACATGGTCTGGTTTTCCTTCTCTGTTAAATCTTCCAGGAGCCTTGATAATACAGACCCCTTCTTCTGATAGAACGTTTCGGGATGACATTATGGATATTCTAACCCATCAGGGCGCGATAGTGCAAAGAGACGAGGATCATGGCATTCAATTATCCTATAGCCTCTCCGGGTGTTTCTTCCTCCAGTAGCGCATATATCCCTGCACCGTCATCGCATAATTCGTCGCGATTTCATACCGTTTCAGGGCATGTACATCTCCGGCGACCTGGTGGAGTTCGGGTTCGGTATGGGTGATGAGCAGGGAAATGATTTCGGCCTCAGTGTGGCCGGAGCGCATGGCGGCGAGAACAAATTCGCCCCAGGCGTAGAGCTTTTCGCGCAGGCGATCCAGGTGTTGAGGAACGTTAGTGGTGGCGCCGAAGTGGCCCATGTAGGCGACGGCGGGCTGCAGGCGGTTGATGAGGTCGAGGCTGGCGGACCAGGCTTCGAGGTCGAGGTCGGGTGGTGGGGTAGGCGGGCGCACGTAGTCGACGCCGGGAAGGCGCACCCCGGCCACGTCTCCGGCCCACAGTTCGCCCGATTGCGAGTCAAAGAAGATAACGTGGTGAATGGCATGGCCCGGCGCGTAGTAGATGTTGAGGGAACGGCCTGCGATGGTGAGGATGTCACCGTTGTCGATGACGCGCAGGCGTTGCTGTGGCACCGGCTCGATGTCGCCCCACAGCAGTTGCATGCGGTCGCCGTAGATGCGGGCGGCGCTGGCTACGACTTTGCTGGTGTCGAGCAGGTGCGGCGCGCCCAGTGTGTGAACGTAGACCTGCGCCTTCGGCATGTGGCGCATGAGCGAGCCAACGCCACCGGTGTGATCGAGATGAATGTGCGTGGCAAGAATGTGCGTGACATCGCGTGGCTCGAAACCTGCCTCACGAATGGAGGCCAGCAGCGGTTCCTGCATGCTGCCCGGCCCCGGATCGATGATTGCCAGATCGTTGTTGCCCGCTAACAGGTAGGAGCCAACAATCTCATGCTCGCCCAGAAATGGCAGCGAAATCTGCCACACCCCCGGACTCAATTTCGTAACAGTCGACATAAGATACCCTTTGTGAATGGGCTAAATTGCCCGTTTTATGCTGAATTTTGCCAGATATCCCCGCCTACGGGGCGTGGTCAACCCTTTTTCTCACATTCTATCATATCCTGATATGGGCATAGCTGATGAAGGGGCGCACTGAGGATTGCTCGTTGGCGTGTAGATGGATAAGATTTTGCTTATGCTAATCGCCAAAAGCAAGAAAGTAGCTACCATCTCAATCAAGCCGCGATATCGTTGGTAGCTACGACGCCCTCTCAAATCAGCGATGCGAGCGTTTCTTGTTTTCTATGTTTGTAGTATACCAGACCCTCCCCCACCATGTCCAGTATTTTTGATTAATGTTCTGGATGATTTGCATAACTATCTGCTTATGCTATTTCCTCGTTCACGCATCACTGCGCCCAGGCCACCCGCAAGAGGTGGCCCTACTCTACACGCCCAGCCATTTCCCCTCTTAGAGCATGGCGCGCTCGCAATGCGAGCGTGCCATGCTCGCGTAGAGTAGGGCCACCTCTTGCGGGTGGCCTGACGTACCAGGTGCCAGCCAGTTACTTCTTCGCCGAGATGGCTTTGGCCTGCGTGAAGAGCAGGAGGTAGTCGCGACCACCGGCTTTGGAGTCGGTGCCAGACATGTTGAAGCCCCCGAAGGGGTGGACGCCGACGAGCGCGCCCGTACTCTTGCGGTTGAAGTAGAGGTTGCCGACGTGGAAGTCCTCTTTAGCCTGCTTGATGCGTTCCGGGTTGGTGGAGTAGAGCGAGCCGGTCAGACCATATTCGGTATCGTTGGCAATGTGGATGGCGTCCTCGAAGTCTCTGGCTTTGATGAAGGTCAGCACGGGGCCGAAGATCTCTTCCTGGGCAATGCGCGCATGGGGATCGACATCGGCGAAGATGGTCGGCTCAATGAAGTAGCCGGGGCTGTGATGCCCGCCACCCGTCACGAGGCGACCCTCGGTCTTGCCGATCTCGATATAGTCGTTGATCTTCTTAAAGGCGTTGGCGTCGATGACCGGCCCCATGTAGGTCTCCGGCTGCGTGACATCGCCCATTGTCAACTGCTTCGTCTTCTCAATGACACGATTCAAGACGTCGTCATAGACGGACTCAACAACGATGGCGCGTGAGCCTGCGGAACACTTCTGGCCCTGGAAGCCGAAAGCGGAAGCGACGATGCCGTTAGCTGCCGCTTCAAGGTCGGCGGTCTCGTCGACCACCACCGCGTCTTTGCCGCCCATTTCGAGGATGGTGCGCTTGATCCACTTCTGCCCCTTTTGCGGGCGCGCCGCCAGTTCGTTGATGCGCAGGCCCACGTCGCGCGAGCCGGTAAAGGCGATGAAGCGTACCTGCGGATTCTCGATCAGCGCGTCGCCGATGGTGCTGCCGGGGCCGGTCAGATAGTTGACCACGCCGGCGGGCAAGCCGACATCTTCCAGGATGCGCATGAACTGGTAGGCGATGGCGGGTGAGGTGCTTGCCGGTTTCAGCACAACCGTGTTCCCCGTCACGAAAGACGCGCTGGTCATGCCCACCATAATGGCGCCGGGGAAGTTCCAGGGCGGGATGACTGCACCCACGCCCAGCGGAATGTAGACAAGCTCGTTATCTTCGCCCTCGATGCGCACCAGTGGCTGCTCCTCTGCCAGGCGCAGCATCTCGCGCGCGTAGAATTCAAGGAAATCGATGGCTTCCGCCGTGTCCGCGTCGGCCTCGACCCAGCTCTTGCCCACCTCGTAGATCATCCAGGCATTAAATTCAAACCGGCGCTCCTTCAAAAGATCGGCGGCGGCGAAGGCGTAGCCTGCTCGCTCCTGCGCCGGAACCTTCTTCCAGCGTTCAAATTCTTGCGCCGCGACCTGCACCGCTTCATTGGCCTGCTGCACGGTGGCCCGTGAAAAATAGCCAATCACCTCATCAGGATTCGACGGATTGACCGAGGCAAAGGTCGACTCGTTGGTAATATGCTTGCCGCCGATAATCAACGGGTAAGTGCGTCCAAGCTCGCTTTTTACCTGCTCCAGCGCCTTCCTCTGCGCCTCGCGGTTCGCCTCAACGCTAAAATCGGTCAGCGGCTGATTCTTAAAAGGGGTCTGTCCGCGTTCCACAACGCTACTCACTGTCGTTTGCATGGGATTCTCTGCTCCTTACCAATACATCATTGTAGATAACCAACACACCACACGTCGTTGTATGTTTTCACTGCCTGTATTATATCACCTGGGAAGGTGATGCTCTGGCCGCTGACGATGGTTATGGGACTACCCTATCCAAAATATGGATGATGTATTATAATCTATGCAGGCAGAAGCCAATTCTAAATAGTAACTCATCAGAACTTACGTAGTCATCAAGACTATTTACGATATGTTTTGCGGGAGAAGAGCATGAGTAATGAACATCCAACGTATCCTAATCCAACTATTATAGAGTCTGTTTGTGATATACACTTTCGGCTTCCTCAAGGGCAGCAGTGGAAATCCTCTTTAGCAGGTGAACTTTTCAAGCACATCCAGAACGAATATCCAGAAATGGAGCCTATGCTTGAAATGGGATTACAATTGGAAGTTGGACCCACTGGTGCTGCTACTCAAATTTTGCCTCAATCACAGAAATTCCGTTTCAAACATAAAGTTCGTCCAATTATTCTTCAGCTTGCTGAAAACTCTTTTAGTATTAGCACCCTTCCACCTTATCAAGGGTGGGAAGTTATGCGTAATGATATCTTAGCAGCATGGGAACAGGTTATTGACATTCTCGCGCCTGAAGCAATCAATCGTATGGGACTTCGGTATATTAATAGATTTATGATGGGAACGCCAGAAACCCGGTTGGGCGAGTGGTTGAGGGCAAACTATTATATCCCCAATAGTATACTTCATTCTAAGCCAGGTTTTTTCCTACGGGAGCAAGTGCGCTTAGATACTGAAAATGTGTTGATCATTACGTTGGGAGATGCTAAAACGGATTTGAACAGTGGACAAGGGGCCGTTGTTTTTGATATTGATCGAATTGTAGAAAAGGAGATGTCCTTAGAACAGACTATCTTCCAGAGTGTGTTAGAGCAGTTACATACTGATGTCTGGGATGTCTTCTCATCCTCTAAAGGAGAGAAGTTAGAAAGTCTTCTGAGGGGGAATAGCGATGAGTAATGCCATTTTTGAAAACTCGAGGGCGGCCTACGAACCTTTCAATGGACATTTTTATATTCGCTCTCAGCACGTAATAATCATGCAAAGTTCTTCAGTCACTTCGGCAGGAAATCTCTGGCAACTAGTATTGGCAGGTATGGTCAATAGCAGGCAGGTAGAATTTTCTCAACGCGAGAAAGATGAGATCTATCGTTCTACAGAACAGGAACAAAGGAATCTTGCACTTGCCCGGCTATTACAATCGAGGCGCGAAGGTGATGAGCGAGAGCAACGAGAGACGTGGGAGCATTTAAAGAGAGCGTTAGACCAGGATCGACTTTCTGAACGGAAGCTGTTTCCATGATTACAGTTATTCTTCTTGATACTGGTATACTGGGGTTGATTACTTATCCAATGGCTTCTCGCGATGGGAATGAATGTGGGCAATGGCTTCTATCTCTGTCTTCCAGGGGATATGAAGCAAAAATCCCTGAAATCGCAGACTATGAAATTCGTCGTGAACTATTGCGTATGGATAAGTTCAGCGATATTCAGGTCCTTGATAATCTGAAAAAGATTCTTGGCTATGTTCCCATTACTACTGAGACGATGCTTTTAGCTGCTGAATTCTGGGCTCAGGCTCGCAAGCAAGGACGACCAACAGCTCATGATAAAGCCCTGGATGGGGACGTCATTCTTGCTGCTCAGGCCACAATTTTAGCGAATCGAGGGAACGATGTAATAATCGCTACTACTAATGTCGGCCATCTTTCGCGATTTGTAAAGGCTAAAGAATGGAGAGATATTGCCTGAGATGTTCAAAATGAAGGAAACGAGTATGGCTGCCAGCATAATCATACTCGTTTCCTTCATTTTTATTCACTTACTATTTCTGCTGTGATGCGCTCTCCCAGCATCTCCAGATACACTTCATATGTCTGTCTGGCGATATGCT
Organism: Chloroflexota bacterium; assembly: GCA_902810755.1. The sequence continues at coordinate 50,654 of CADDYT010000023.1, read as the reverse complement.
CCTGCGTGTAGTGGTCGAGGACACGCTGGCGACCGTTGCGGGCGAGTTGGGCGTAGAGGTCGGGGCTGTCGAGCAGCTGGCGAATGCGGGCGGCGAGTTCAGAGGCGTTGCCTTCGGGGAAGATGAGGCCACCATAGCCGATGACGTAGGGGATTTCACCGGAGTCGGAGCCGATGACGGGCGTTTCACAGGCCATTGCCTCGCAGAGGACGCGGCCAAATTGCTCTTTCCAGTTGGAGCGTGTCAGTGAGGGCAGTACGAGTACGTCCAGCTTTTGCAGTTCGCCGGGAATCTCGTAGGTGGCAACGCTGCCCCTGAAGGTGACGCGCTCGGAAACGCCGAGACGCGCCGCCTGCTCCTCAAGCTCGCTTTTCATGGGGCCGTGGCCGATGAAGACGGCGCGGCAATAGTCGGGCAGCATTGCCAGCGCGTCGATGACCTGTGGCAGACCCTTGTTCTCGACCAGGCGACCGATGTAGCCGATGGTGAAGGGATCACCGGCGGCGCGAGCTTTGCGTGGCTCCGTGCGTTTGTAGATATCGGTGTCAAAGCCGAATTGTGGGATGATATGGATGGGGCCGCGATAGCCTTTGCGGCGCAGCACCTCTTCGGCGTCGCGATTGCCCGCCAGGGCTGCCGAGGCGTGGCGATAGTTGTACAGCTCCATCTGCCGAAACGGTGGCGGGTAGTTGCGATAGAGATTCTGCCAGGTGAAGAACAGGGCTCTGGCTTTCAGACCGACGGCAAGGCGCATAGCCTGGAAGGTGGCGAAATTGTAAGGTTCCTCGTCGATGTGGACGACCTCTGGCCGCACCTCGCGCATAATCTTGCCCAGTTCGGGATAGTAGTGCAGGTGGTAGTTCCCGTTCAGCTTCATGGGCGTGACGATCATCTGGTAGCCGGTCGTGTAGAGGCGTTCCAGCGTCTGTTTGCTGCCGTCGTCGTGATTCCAGTAGGGCGGCGTCACCAGTGCCAGTTCGACATCGGGGCATTTCGCCAGTTCTTCCAGTTTGCGCTGCGAGGTACCGGCCACCAGAGCTTTTGAGATCATCAGGACGCGCATTATCTTTTGCTCCTTGTATAAACCTCTTCATAGACTGCCAGCGTCTCCTGCGCCGTTTTACGCCAGCTAAACTTTGCCGCCTGTTTGAGTGAACGTTCCCGTAGATCGGCTCGTAACGTATCGTCGGTCAGCACGCGACGCATGGCTTCGACGAGGGCGGGCAGGTTTTCGGGGTCGACGTTGATGGCGGCATCGCCCACGACCTCCGGCAGCGAGGTACGGTTGGAACAGACGACGGGCGCGCCGCAGCTCATGGCTTCGAGCGGGTCGAGGCCGAAGCCTTCGTAGAGTGAAGGGAAGACGAAGAGGCTGGCCCCGCTATACATGGCGGCCTTGTCTTCCTCTTCGATGAAGCGGTAAATGATCTGGCCCGACATGCCGAGGTCGGCGGCGACCGGGCGCGGGTCGGGGAAGAGCGGCCCGCGCTGCTTGTCGGGGTTGCCCGCGATGAGCAGTTGCAGGTTGGGATCGTTCAATTGTGAATAGACGCGGGCGAAGGCGCGCACTAGCTGCTGCACATTCTTGCGCTGGTCGAGTCCGCCGAGGTAGAAGATGTAGCGTTCGCCGACGCCGTAGCGTTGGCGCGCCGCCGCCAGCACAGCAGGATCGCTGACGGGCCGATATTCTTCACCGGCAGCCTCATAGATGACGCGGATACGTTCGGCTGGCAGCTTGAGGGCATCGATCATGTCCTGTTTGGCGTGCTGCGAAACGGTAATAATCAGCTTCGCGCTGTGGGCGGCGCGGGCAACGAGACGAACGTATGCGCTGACGCGAGTCCCGGCGCGGTAGAGCGGCAGGCGCAGGGGAATTACATCGTGGATGGTGACGACGGTTGGCGTTTGTGGCAAAAGCGGCGGCGCGAAGTGCGGGACATGGAAGACATCGACCCCGGCTTTGCGCGCCGCCGCCGGGCCTGTCCACTGCTCCCACATCACCTTCTCGCTATTTTCGTTGCGCGCCGCGAAGCCGGGAACGGGTTGTACGTGATAGGGAAAGGTTGTCTGTGGTAAGCCGTTCTGCTGTGGCAGGGGGCGTGGGCCAAACAGGATATATTCATTGTGTGAGTCAAGGGCTGAAAGAGCGTGCAGCAAATGCGAGAGATACTGGCCGCTGCCGCTGGCCGGATATTGATAGAACAGAGCATTGATGCCAATTTTCATGCAAAAACCTCAAGTCGAAAAATCTGTTGCTCCCTCATAAAGTCGCTGATAGACGGCCAGCATCTTGCGGGCGGTCCGGGGCCAGCTAAAATGCTGAACGCGCTGGAAGCCTTTCTGGCGCAACTCCTCACGCAGGCCCTCATTATCTATTAAACGAGTGATCGCCTGCGAAAGGGCATCAACGTCGTGTGGATTAACCAGAATGGCGGCATCGCCTACGACTTCCGGCAGCGACGAAGTATTGGAAGTGATAGTGGGGGCGCCACAGGCCATCGCCTCCAGTGGAGGGATACCGAAGCCCTCGAAGAACGAGGGGAAGGCGAAGATATCGGCCATGCTGTAGAGCGTAATCAATTCCAGATCGCTGACGCGGCCCAGGAAGCGCACCTTGTTTTCGAGCTTCAGGTCGGCCACCACGCGCTGCGTTTCTTCATATAGCCATCCTTTACCACCCGCGATGGCGAGCATGGCGGGGCCATTTTTCTTGCGCGTGGCTTTCGCGAAGGCTTTAATGAGGTTGAGGTGGTTTTTGCGCGGCTCCAGCGTGCCAACGCCCAGCACAAGGGGATGTTTCAACTCGTATTTGTGTTGCGTCGCGCCCAGCAGGACAGGGTCGGTGATGCGCCGGAAGTGTGAGGCCACGCCGATGGGAACCACCGTGATCTTCTCGGCTGGCGTCTTAAAATGGTTGATGAGTCCTTGCCGCGTCGCCTCAGAGACGGCGGCGACCACATCGGCGGCCTCAACTGCCTCCGGCACGATCTTTTTGAGATACGCCACCAGTTCGGGAACGGCATATTCCGGGTGTTCCAGGAAGGCGAGGTCGTGGACGGTGACGACTTTGCGCAGTTTTTTGCCCAGAGGGGGCAACGCGAAGTCCGGGCCGTGATAGATGTCGACCTGCCCGGAGAAAAGCGTGGCGTTGAGCGGCAGGCGCCAGCGATACCAGAGGATGTTCAGGTAACGATCTGGAATGAAGATGCTGCGCCCGCGCACGTTCGGCCCCGCAGGAAACGGATGCTCCTTCGTGGGGCGACCGCTGGTGAGCAACGTGTACTGGTTGACGCTATCCTCTGCCAGCAGGGCAGCGACCAGGTTGCGCACATACTGGCCAATGCCCGCGCCCTGGCGAATGGCGGCTGTGTAATCAATGGCGATACGCATAGGAGAATATAGCTGTTTCTATCCGGGCGGCCAGCCCAGTTTGCGCCCACCGAGCAGGTGAAAGTGCAGGTGAAAGACGGACTGGCCTGCATCGGGGCCAACATTGGTCAAGAAACGATAGCCGCTTTCCTCCAATCCCAGGTCTCGTGCCAGCTTCGCGGCAGTAGTAAAGACCTGGGCGAGCATCTGCCCATCATCGGGCGTCAGTTGGGCCATCGAGGCAATATGCCACCGGGGAATGAGCAAAATATGGTGCGGCGCCTGCGGGTTGATATCCTCGAACGCCACCACATTCTCATCCTGATAGACAACCTTTGCCGGTATCTGACCATCCGCAATTTTGCAGAACAGGCAATTTTCCATAGACATCCTTCCTGATAATATAAAATAAGACAGAGATCAAAGCCAGGCCGCCCGAAGCCACCGAACTTCCCAGTCCCTCCGCCGACCCCGGTTCCCGGTCATGCCCCGGCCCCCCGCGCCGCAGGCCACCCGCAAGGGGTGGCCCTACTATATAATACGATGCATTCGTGCGGTCTGGAAAGCTCTCGTATATAGTAGGGCCACCCCTTGCGGGTGGCCTGCGCGGCGGGCGACCGGGACGCGCGGGTGGCCTGAAGGGTTGCCCTGACTGCCCCCAGGCTCATTCCCCGCTACTCTGGCCTACTTGCTCCGCCGACCTTTACTCCTCTGCGCGATCGGCGTTTCCATCGACGGCAGCAGGAACGGCTTCGGCGGTTTCAGTCTTTGCTGCCTCGTGGGAGTCTATGTCCCGAAGCATCTCCGGGGAAGCGGGAACGGCTTCGGCGGTTTCAGAGGTTTCAGTCTCTGCTACCGGCTCGGCGCTGGTCTCGGCCTCTGCCGCAACTGCTTCTCTGGCAGGCTCTGCGTTGCTCTCAGACTCCGCTACAGGTTCCATTGGAGCCTCAACTGTCTCACTGGCAACTGCTGCCTCTACCGACGTGGTTTCTGCCTCAACAGAGGGAGTTTCTCTAGCAGTTGTGGTTTCCGCTTGAGCAGGTGTGTCGGCTTCTGCTTCTGTCGCAGTGGAAGCGGCAGGTTCGCCCTCTTGCGTTTCCGCGCCCTCGGCGGCCGCTGTTTGCGCCTTTTTGCCGCGTGGTTTCAACTCGATGCCGTGCAGGGCCGGGTCGTTATACTGCGGCAGGCCCAGTTCCTGGCGAATCACCTTGATGGCCTGGTAGACAGTAACGGGTTTGAGTTCAAGCTGCTCCGCGATCTGGCGATGCACGCCGATGTCGGGCAGAGGGAGCAACGGGACGTAGAGTTCCTTGATCTTCTCCAGTTCCTCGCTCGGCCCCTTATAGGTTTGCAGATCCCACCAGCTTGGGATCTCCTCGCGCTCGCGCAGGTCCTTGATGATTTTCTTGACGGCCTTCTTCGGGATGCCCAACTCTTTCGAGATCTGTGTGCGAATGCCGTCATATTCAGCAGGAACGGCCAGTTCGCGGTAACGCGCCTCGACCTGGGCGATCTGCTCAGGAGTTGGCACGAACGGAGCCGGTGGTGGCTGTTTCTCTTTTTTGGGTCGTGGCGGCGCTGGCTGTTTGGGTTTCGCCATCTTTGGCTTTTTCGGTTTGAAGGGCCTTTCGCCGGGGCCACCCTGTCCTCCGGGGCGGTCACCCATGCCCGGTCTGGGGCCGCGTGGATAACCTCCCTCTGACGGCTGGCGCGGGCGTTGCCCAAGCGTACCCGACAGACCGCCTACGCGATAGGCGCCGGGACCACGATAGTCCCGCTCTCCCCGCTCGTTTTCCCGATAATTACCAGGGCCGCGATAGCCGCCGGGGCCACGCCCCGGATATCCCTCACGGTCTCGGTCGCGATAATAGCCCGGCTGTCCCTCGCGATCCCGATCTCGGTCGCGATCCCGATAAGAGCCGGGGCCATTGGATTCGCGTTCGTATGGTGGCCCTTCTCGTTCTGGCCCGCCGCGATTCGGTCGTGGTGCGGGGACTGAAGGTATCTTCGGACGTACTGGTTGATCGGGTTGGCCAACTTTGATATCGTTGATGGTGTCGAACCAGCGATTCGGGTTGCCTCCACCGGCAGGTTTGGGCTTTGGCGGCGCGGCTGGCCGAACCAGGTTCGGATTGCTTGTGGCAGATATACCACTGCCTGCCGGTCTGGCAGGCGGCGCGTTCTTCGCAGCCTGTTTCTCTCTTCTGGCCTTTTGCAGACAATCGGGGCAAGTGACTTCTTTCGCATTAGCCGACTGGAACCACTTGCCGCAGGTATTGCATCGCATTTTGATTTTGCTCATGCGTGAATCTCCCCGTACCACTAAAAAATTGTTGGCGTCGGAATGCAACTCCTATTTTAGCCCCTTGTGTTCGTTTTGTCTACCCCCATATTACTGAGGTTCGGAGGTTAAAAGGCCCGCATTTTTGCCTATTGCTACTTCCTCAAAAGGAACGGAAAAAGGGAACAAAAAAGCGTCTGAAGATGTATCATACAGACGCTTTCTGGTATGCGAGAAGACTATGCTTGCTGATCTGATTTGCCTGTCAATGTGTTGAGCAAGAGCAGGATTTGATCGAACTTTTTATCTTGCCCCTCTTTAATGGACCAAATCTCCTGCCGGAGAGACTGAACCTCTTGCCGGAGAGACTGAACCTCTTGCCGTGTGGCTTGACCCTCTTGCCGGAGAGACTGAACCTCTTGCCGTGTGGCTTGACCCTCTTGCCGGAGAGACTGAACTTCCTGTCGAAGGGACTGAGTACTTTGTGCAGTAAGTTGGCCGCTTTGTCCAATAACCTGAACATCGGTTGCAAGGGTGCGAAGAAGGCTCTTTATCTCCCTGATTTCCCACTCTTGCTTCTGCACAATACCAATCAGCATAGTTACATAATGATTAAGATCATTGATTCCGTCGCCAGATTGTAGTTGTGATTGCTCTAAAGCGGTTAGTCTCTCTTCCAGGGTTGGCATAGAATAACTGCCTTTCTCCTCAATATTCGGGTATCGTTGTGCATATTATAACATGCCGGTTGGTCAAAGAGAAGCACGGTGTTGCAGCGTTGCAGTGTTGCAGCGTCGCCAGATGAGCTACTCTTGTCGACGATGAGATATGAGCAGATTTGTGGATCAGGCGAAGAACTGCTCCACATCGCGAATGCTGGACGTTCTACGCGCCGGTGGCAGGGCGTTGAGTACCTGTTTGCCGTAGCCTCTGGTGTGCAGGCGGGTATCGAGGATGGCCATGACGCCGCGATCTTCGCGCGTGCGGAGCAGGCGACCAAGGCCCTGCTTGAGACGCAGGACGGCCTGCGGCAGTACATAGGAGCCGAACCAGTTTTCGCCCGCCGCCTTCATCTGTGCGACGCGCGCCTCATGGACGGGGTCGTCCGGCGGCTCGAAGGGGAGTTTGTCGATGACGACCAGCGAGAGCGCCTCCCCGGCGATGTCCACGCCTTCCCAGAAGCTCTTGAGGCCGAAGAGGATGGCCCCCTCTTCCTCGCGAAAACGGCGCGTTAGCTCAATGCGCGTCATATCGCCCTGGCGTAGCAGGGGATAGTCCAGGTGCGGGGCCATCAGCTCGAAGGCCCGGTCGAGCATACGCTTGCTGGAAAAGAGCAGGAAGGCGCGGCCTCGCGAGCATTTGACCAGCCGGTACATCTCTCGCGCGATGGCCTTTGTATATTCCTCGGCTGCCGGATTGTCGTCGCCATAGGCCGGCTCCGGCAGGTGGCGCGGGATGTAGAGCAAGGCGTTGCTTTCATAGTCAAAGGCGAGCGGCAAAATCCGTTCCAGCACTTCGGGATAATCGGCATAAGTGAGGCCCACACGCTGGCGGAAATAAGAAAAATTCGGGCCTTTGCTCTCTGTTCTACCACCACCATCGCCATCACCGCCGTCCCTGTTCCTGCTTGTGCCGATGGTGGCAAGCGTGGCGGAAGTGCAGATAACATTGCATTTATCAAACAGCCGCTCGCGCAGCCACGAGGTCACATCAAGTGGAGCGGCTGAGACCTGGAACTGGTAGTTGCCGCGCCCGCCCAGGTTTTCGCGCTCGACGTAGTAGACAAATCTGTGAGGCTGGTCGACCGAGAAGACGAGGCGCACATTATCGGCCAGATTCTGCGTGCGTTTGAGCAGTTTGTCGTAAAGCGTACTCTCCTTTTCCGGCATATCCTTTGGACGCTCTTTCCGCAGCGAGTCGCCCAGTTCCGCGATGGCCGAGGCGAGGCGCAGGCCCTCTTCAAGCGGCTCCTGCAAGTTGACGCGCCCTTTATGTATATCAAAAAACAGACCACGCAGGCGTTCCCAGGCTTCATACGTGGCCCTGCTGACTTCCTGTTGCAGATTCTGCGCGCTATGCTCTTTGAGCAGATGTTGCGCCAGCAGGCTATTAATCTGCGTAGGGCTGACGGTGACGGTGAATGAGCGGCTGGCCTCCTCTTCCAGGTGGTGCGCCTCATCTATCACGATCACATCACGTTCGGGCAGCAGAAAGCCCTCCATCGCCGCGTCGAGCAGCAGCAGGGTATGGTTGACGACAATCACCTGCGCATGGTCGGCCCTCGTGCGCATCTTCCTCACATAACAATCGCCGAAGAAGCCACACTTGCTCCACGCACACTGATCGCCGTCGGCGAAGACCCGGCTGCGAATATCGCCCGGCAGGGGAAAACCCAGCGTCTCAAAATCGCCATTAAAGTGCGCATCAGGGTCTTCCGTGAGGTGGTACAGCCGCGTGAAATCAGCATTTTTTGCGTAAAATTGCATGCCATTGCGCTCATTCTCCAGCCGATCCAGGCACACATAATTGCCCATCCCCTTCACCAGCGCCGCCTCAAACGGCGCAATATGTTGCTGTACAAACGGAATATCCTTGTAAAATAACTGCTCCTGCAACGCCTTGTTCGCTGTGCTGATGATGGCCTTTTTGCCGGAACGGACGATAGGGATTAAGTAGGCGAGGCTATTATGAGTTGGAATCATAGAGCGACCTGCAAGATACAGGTGGCTCGGCGAATCAACCTGAATGCATCTTACTGGCCGCGAGGGAACCTCGTTGACTGCAATAACATAGCGAAAACGATTTCGTTCAGCACTATAATTAAGCAGCCGCTCCTTATGGGCGTTGACCTTCCGTTGCAGTCGAAAAACTTGTTGATCTGTTGTGAATGCGATGGTCCATTTGGAACCACAGTCCTTCCCTTCAGACTTAGCTTGTCCAGAGCGCAGTGAGGGCCGAAAGCCAAGTGAACACACAAGCTCGTACACATCTTCTGCAAGCTGCTGGTTTGTTGTCGTAAATTCGACAGCACCGCAGTGATTGACTGTACCATCTGTATCAAGAAGGCCGGCAAGAAGGGCACGGCGCTGCTGTTCGGATGAACGTAAATAGAGAGCAGGGATGTGCTTATTACGCCAGAGTCCCATTGCCCTTAGTCGACCAGTCATGCCCGGTTGCCAGCGACTCACAGCCTTACCGTTCTCATCATCAACTGCGTACAGAAATGGATGGCTCGCTAAAGAGCGAACAGTATAGCCATCCTTCTCTATCTCTGAAATGAGGTCGGGGTCAGCAGTGGTAATCTGATTACTGCGGGAGCAGCCATCGCCAAGCCAGATACCGAGAAAATATGGTGCAATGGGCAGATCAGCATCTGGCAAACAGAGTGGAGCAGCAACTGGAATGGCATGATTTGCACGCTGAGTTGCGCTAACGGTTAATGTAGCTGCCATTTCCTCGGTTGTGACAAGGCTATATGGGCTACCATCCCGACGCTGTTCTCTCAGATCTTTTGAGAGGCGATCCCAGACGGCTGTAAGAAGAAGCTTCTGTGGGTAGCGCGCAGGTCGTTTGCCCGGGTTGATAGCTCCTATCTTTGCAGCTTGACGGACACTCCAGTGATGTCCTCCGATAAGGGCCACTGCCTTATCCATTGAGAGGATGTCCTCGTTTTGTGATAGATCAATGAGTTGCTCAAGTAGAGCAAGTTTCTCAGCAGTAACGAAGTTTTTGGCCTTGTAGATATCGTTTCTTTGTCCTTTAGCCCACTTGCGGTCAGTGGCTGTGTAAGAAACCCATTCATGCTCGGCATCGGCAATAATTGACGAACCATCCGAAAATACTACTTCATAGCATTTATGATCATACATGACATCGAATGCAGCTGTAACAAGGGTTGGTTGACCTTTCTCATCAAATACAAAATCACCTACGACGAGATCACCCATTCGTTTCCACCCGGTTAGCGTTGGAATTGGCGTATCTACATCCAGAGCTTTACCTGTACCGGTTGCTGCCTCGATAATTGCAGGTGTATCTTCTGTGAGCGAGCGAGCAACAACTGTAGCCATTTCCAATTGTGCTAGCCGCTCCTCATAACCTGGCAAACTTTTTGAAAGCTCGCCGCCCTGTTCCAGATCGGCTGTGACGGTCCTGTGCAAGCTAGATTGGTTCTGATGCAAGGAGACAGGCCGGGGTTTTGCTGGCAATGGGATGATTGTAGCCGCTTTGCCGGGTTCGGGAGAATCGGTATCGGATAGAGCCGCCTGCGATGTTAAGTCGGTATGGCCATTATTGCTGCCGACAGGCGCAATCTCTCGCGCCTCTCCAGTGCTGGCAGGTTGTGGTGTTGTGCCGGTATGACCGTTGCTGCTGACCGGGGCGTTCACCAGCGTCTCTGTGTTTTCGCCTGACGATGACGCCTGTTGTGAGTCAGGGATTATAAGGGCTGTTTTCGAGGGCGTATCCCTACGTGTTTTCTTGTCTGGAGGGCTGGTTGCGGGCAGCGACGCTGTCGTTTCAGGCTGCTTCACGACTGTGGGGCGTTGCATCTCTTCTACCGGCAATCCCATCAGCGTGCGTAAATACGTATTGGAGAAGTGGTAGACGCTCTGGAAGCGATCTTCGGGATTGCGGGCGAGGGCTTGCAGCAGGATGCGCTCGATGCCGGGGGAGATAGCTTCGTTGAGGCTACGCGGGGCCGGGATAATTGCCTGCTTTTGCTGACGCAGGAGTGCCTTGTGCGTTCTGGCCTCATAGGGGAGCCGCCCGCAGAGCCATTCGTAGGCCATAACGGCCAGGGCATACTGATCGTCGGCGGCTGTGGCCTCCTTGCCCTGCAGGACTTCGGGCGCTGTGTAGGGCAGTGCGAGACCTTCCTCGACGGGGGTAAGATGAGAGACAGGGAGCGAGAAGTTTGTGAGGAAGAATTCGCCGCGCGCGCTTTTGAGAATGTTGCCGGGGTGCAGGTTGCCATGCACAATGCCGTTGGTGTGCGCGTACTGAAGCGCGTCGGCGATGGGCGTGATGAGGCGTTTCACCTCGTCCGGGGCGAGCCGCGAGCCGGGAGGAATATGCTTGCTTAGCTCTTCCCCTTCGACATATTCCCTGACGAGGTAGCCGCAGCTGCGCCCTTCCGCGTCCTGGAGGATATCTGCGTCCTGCACCTCAACGATGTTTCGGTGTTTGAGCCTGCGCAGTTGCCGGGCGCGGGCGAGAAAAGCTTCGCTGGCTTCAGGTGTGAGCAATGGCGTGTGGAAAAGCTGAATAAGGACAGATTTTTTGCCTCGTGGCTGTCTACCTAGATAGAGGCTATATGTCGCATTTGTGCTGTGCAGGCGGCTGATAGTATATATTCCGATCTGCTGAAGCTCTCCATTTGCCATTGCTCCGTTGTTTCCCCCTTGCTCCTGCCAGAGTGTGATACGAACGAATGTTTGTCGCGCAGAGAAAGTATATCATAGCGAGGCGCAAGCGGCAATGGCTTGACAGCAGTCTCTCTTCCGTTTATATTAGTGTATATCATACACTAAAGTGATTCCGGCCAATGGGTCATGGGCCACTTTCTTGATGCTGGCCGACTGATATATAATGGGCGGGTGGATGAGGTGCTGGAAGTGCCGGGTGTGTGACTGGCACAGTTCTTTGTGGAAAGAGATACTGTTTTTATGGAACAAACGGAAGAACAGGGCGAAATGTCCCGTCATGGGCAGAATGCCGCGCAGGCGACGGAGGAGGCGAAGGCCCATCATTACGACGCGAGCAAGTATGAGCGGCCATCGGTGACGGTGGACGTGGTGATGATGACGCTGCGCCAGCGCGACTTGCAGGTGTTGTTGGTTAAGCGGCGCTCGTGGCCCTATGCCGGCATGTGGGCCATTCCCGGCGGCTTCGTGAATATTGATGAGTCGCTGGAAGAAGCTGCCAGGCGCGAGCTTCAGGAAGAGACTGGCCTGCAGGATGTCTACCTGGAACAGTTGTATACGTTCGGCGATCCCGGTCGCGACCCGCGTACCCGCGTCATTACCGTCGTCTACTTTGCGCTGATCGATTACGAGCGGCTCAGGGGCGTGCGCGCCGCCGACGATGCCACCGACGTAAACTGGTTCTCGGTCTACAACCTGCCGCCGCTGGCCTTTGACCACGAGAAGATCATCCAGTACGTGCTGACTCGTTTGCGGGGCAAGCTCGACTATACCACCATTGCCTTCAGCCTCCTGCCGGAGCAATTTACCCTGCGCGAGTTGCAGCGCGTCTACGAGATTATTCTGCACAGACGGCTGGACAAGCGCAATTTCCGCAAGAAGGTGCTGTCGACGGGCATTCTGGAGGATACGGGCGCGAAAAAGATGGAGGGGACACATCGCCCCGCTCGCCTGTACCGCTTCAACCCGGCAGCGGAAGGCAAATTGTAGGTGTTTGTTTCCAGTAAAACGAGAGGAGTTCCTGGCTATGGCAACTTCAACCATTCCGGCAAACTTTATCGAACAGTCACAGCCCTTCCTGCACGCGCTGGTTGAGTGGGAGCGCAAGCTGCCCACCATTTCGTGGAATGATCTACGGGCCGACGCGCAGCAGGGAAAGGTGGCGTTGTTCAGCGTCGATATGATTAACGGCTTCTGTCACGAAGGTGTGCTGTCCAGCCCGCGCGTGAAAGGTATCATCCCGGCGGTGGTTTCGGCTTTTGAGGGAGCATACAACATCGGCGTGCGCGACTTCATTGTGGCGCAGGACTGTCATACCCCGCAATCTGTGGAGTTCGCCGATTTCCCCCCACACTGTCAGGCCGGGACGAGCGAGGCGAATACGATCCCCGAACTGGCGGCCCTGCCTTTTGCCGACCTGTTTACCATTGTCTCGAAAAATTCGCTCAACGCCTTTCATGGCACATCGCTGGGCGCGTGGCTGGACGCGCATCGCGACCTGCGCGCCGCCGTTGTGGTAGGCGACTGCACCGATCTCTGCGTCCACCAGATGGCGATGCACCTCAAACTCTATGCCAACGCATACAATCTACCCATGCGCGTCATCGTGCCGGAGAACGCCGTGCAGACCTACGATATGCCGGTCGAGACGGCTAACGCCCTCGGCTCGCTGCCGCACGATGCCGACATGATGCATCTGCTCTTCCTCTATCACATGCGGCTCAACGGCGTTGAGGTTGTGCGCGAGATCGTCTGACGGCCCGCTTATGAAAAATGTCCCCGGATATGTCATGCTGAGCAGGAGCGAAGCATGACATGTCCGGCTGTTCATTGCTTCGGTAGTTGTTTGCGCTCGACGAAGTAGTTGACGGCGGTGGGGAGTTCGGCGAAATCGTAGATGATGTAGTCGGGCTGAATTTCGCGATGGGTGTTCTGCGGTCTGGACGCGAAGAAGATGGTTTTGATGCCCAGTTGCTGCGCGCCGAAGACATCGTCGTACAGGTCGTTGCCGACAAAAAGAACCTGCTCTGACTGGAGGCGCAGCGCGTCGAGGGCCTGCTGGAAGATGCGCCTGTCCGGTTTGCCGAAGCCGTAATCGCCTGAGATGATGACAGGATGAAAGTAATGGAGCAGCCCGGTGGCGTTCAATTCAGGAACGCCGTAGGCGCTCTGGGCGTTGGAGATGACCGCCATGCGATAGTGCGGGCGCAGCAGGTCGAGCGATTGCTTCACCCCCGGAAAAGGGCGCAGGCGCTTGCGAGAGATGCCGCGATAGAGTTCCGCCAGAAAAACGGGCATCTGCTCCAGCTTCTCCGGCGGCAGGGAGCGCGTGTAGTCGGTGGCCTTGCGCCGGATCAGCTCGCGCCAGAGTTCGACCGCATTCCACTCCGGGTAAGCTTCGTGGCTGTTGCGCCGCTGCTCCCGCATGATCTCAAAATAGAGGTCACGCACCTCCTGGCGGTGCAGCGTGATGCCCTGATAGCTGAGAAAATGGCCGATGGCGCGGTAAATCTCCTCCATCCCCTCGTCTGTCTCAATATCGATCAACGTCCCATTCACATCAAAGATCAGCGCCTGAATATCCATGAATGCTCAAATTCCTCCACTTTTTCCGTTTCTGACCATGAGCATATCATATTAACTGTACGTCTGCCAGTACGTTCTCAGCGTAAGTTTGGCCTCTTCGATGAGCTTGCGACGGTAGTCATCGCTGACCCAGGAATTGCGGGCGATGCGCAGCAGGGTCAGGCCCATCTGGTAAGGAATGCGATTGGTGATGGAGCGGAAGGCGCTGTAGCGGTCGGGGAAGTGGCAGGCGTATTCCCAGAGAAAGTGGCCGATGAAGGGTTCAGCCTCGTATTTATTGCCGGTGTGCTGCAAGAAAAAGTGCTGGATTTCCCCGGCGACACGCCCGATATCAAAGACGCGGTCGGCCCGTTTCATGTTTTCCAGGTCGATGGCGATAACGTTGAGGCCGTTGCCAAAGAGGAAGTTCGAGGGCGTGGCGTCCCCATGCGCCAGCACCTGTTGATCCTCCCACATCCGGGGTTGTTCGTGCCAGCGGTCGCGCAGCCAGGCAAACTCTGCAACTTCCTCTAAACTGATGTAGTGCTTCCTGGCGAGCCTGCGCACGATATGGTCGAGATAGCTGCAATCTTCGTCGAAATTGACGCCGTAGCCGTTGGCCGTGCGGTTATGCTGCGTCGCCAGGAAGTAGGCCAGCGCGGTCAGTTTCCTGTACAGCAGGTTGCGCTGGCCGCGAAAGATGGCGGCCAGAATAACCTCGCCCAGCGAGCGTCCCTGGCAGTATTCTTCGACCAGCACGCAGTTGAGCCAGCCGTTGTAGCCAAGCGGGCGCACGACATAGTGAGGCTTGTCGGCCAGCCCGTAGCTGCGCAGCAGGCACAGATTATGAAATTCCCGCTCCATGCCGTTGCCGCCGTGCATCCTGAAGAATTTGCCGATAATCTCCACCCGGCTGTGTTTCTCCTGATACAGGTACACCTCATTGGAGCCGCCCAGGTGGAAGACACGAAAGACCGGGCGATGATCTTTTTTCCCGAACAGGGGCAAGATATCGTATTGCAGGTAATCATGTAAAGGGTCACGGGCAGATAGATGCCCGACATAGTGCCTGGACATGGTGATAGTATCTCTCCGTCTAGCTCAACAAGGAACAGGCATACGCAGATAGTTACAGTTCTTGCATCAATCGCTGACCTATCTCTATCTCTAATGGTAGGAGAAAAGGAAAGGATACTGCAAAGTCAGCGTTTCCCGCATCCGGCTATCTTGAATATGATATTACAACGGCAGGCAGAAGAATTTTCAGGGGGCGGATTTTGACAACCAGGCTCCTGAGTAAGCAGAGACGATACTTTCCTGATGAGAGGAGAAAAAATCGGTGGAGAGCATACGCGCTCCACTGACTCTATGGCAACGATGTACTGCCACAGAAGATGAATCGACTCAAGGCCGTCGGACAGGCTCAGGCCGTCTCGGCTACCCCTTCATTGTTCTGTGTACTTTCCACGGTGGGTGGTGTGGCCTTCGCTTCTGGAACGGTGGGCAGGGTGAAGACGAAGGCGGAGCCTTTGCCGGGGATGCCGCTGCTTTCCACGTGGATGGTGCCGCCCATCGCCTCGATCAACTGGCGTGTGATCGAGAGGCCGAGGCCGCTGCCGCGCACGGTACTTTGCATGTCGCGTTCCAGGCGCACGAACCGCTCGAAGATGGCCTCCTGCTTATCGGGCGGCACGCCATACCCCTCATCGATTACGCTGATGCTTACCTGTTCTTGCAGATCGTCAAGTGCGGCAGTGATGCGCAGGGGCGTGCGCGGCGGCGAGTAGCGCAGGGCGTTGGCGATCAGGTTGCGCAAAACCTGTTTCAGGCGCGTTTCGTCGGCCCAGACGCTGATCTGTTCGTCGATATCCAGTTCTGCCTGGCGGTGTTCCTGCAAAATTAGCGGTTCAAAGAGGTCAAGCATGGCGGTGCAGATTTCTTTGAGGGGAATGGAGCTGCATTTCAGGGTAGCGGCGTCGAATTCGATACGGCTGGCGTCCATGATGTTAGCCTGCAAGAGGACCAGTTCTTCGGTGGCGCGGCGCGCTTTGTTGAGGAAGGCGCGGCGCAGCTCTGGTGGGGTTGTCTCGTCGTCCATATCGCAAAGCAGTTCGAGATAGCCCTGGACAATGGTGAGCGGCGTGCGCAGTTCGTGGCTGGCGGTGGTCAGAAACGAGTCTTTCAGCCGGTCGAGTTCGCTCAGTTTCTCATATGCGCTCTGCAATTCGCTGTAGAGACGGGCGTTTTCGCGCGCGGCCTCCGTTTGTTCGTTCAAACTGCTGAGCAGGCGTGGGTAGGCAGAGCCGATCAGGCCGACGAGCAGGAAGATGAACGCGGCGCTTCCTACCAGCAGCGCCCACTGGTTGTTGGGGATGAGCATACTATCCCATGAGGCGCTGATGGTTGTCCAGATGCCGAGCAGGCTGGCGATGCCGCCGACGAGGGCGCAAAGATAGAGCAGCCAGGGCGGGGCGATCAACTCTTCGCGCCGCTTTGCCAGGAAGTCGCGGAAACGCCAGAGCAGGATAGGCAGATCAAGGAAGAGGATGACCATCGAGAGGCACCAGATGACGGTCACGGTAGCCTGCGAAACATCGTATACCTTCTCAGAAAACGCGACTCCCTGTCCCAGATAGAGCAGCGGCCCGACGATATAGGTAAATATGGCGATGATGGAGGCGATGACGATTTGCGCGATGAGGGCGTTCGAGGGGGCATCATTGCGGTTCACTTTTGCCAGCACAGATGGCAGGCGATGGTCCAGGGCCGAGACGAACAGGATGCGCGAGAAGGCGATATTGTAGATAATGATGACATAAAGGAAGAAGGCGATGAAGAAGATATCAATGATGATGGCGGCAGGCGTGCCAAAGACCATTGCAATGGCGGTGAGCGTCGAATAGTTTGAACTGGCCTCGCTGGCGGGAACGACGGCCATGACGCCGAAGGTGGCGACCAGATAGGTGATGAGGACAAGCAATGGCCCCCAGCGCAAGAAGAGCGTCGCATCCCCCGGCTTCTTGCTTTCCGCGCCCATATTCAGCGGCACCTCCACACCCAGCAGCGCCAGCACGATGAGGCCGTAGAGGACGACGTTGTGACCGCTCAGACCAAAGGCCGAGTGGCTCAGGAGCGTGGGTTGCGGGGCGTGGCCGCCGAGCAACCAGACGGCAGCAGCCAGGCCGAGGAAGAGGATGCCCAGCAGGTAGAGGCCGATCACTCCTTTACCGATATTCATGATGAGCGACAACGGCCCCGTGGAAGCCCAGCCCATCAGCAGAAATATGAGGACGACGAGCAACCCTTGCTGCCAGGGGGCTGTCAACCAGGTCGGGTTATTGCCCGAAAAATTGACGCTGATGCTCTGCACGAGCGAGAGAATGCTGGCTCCGGCGGCGAGGGGAACCAGGACGCCGGGGAACCAGGCGCAAAAACCGGCGAAGAAACCCCATAGCGGCCCAAGCGCGCGGTGTGACCAGACATAGATTCCTCCATCGACCGGCATGAAGCGGTTGAGCTGCCCACAAACGAGCGCGCCCGGCAGCAGGAAGGTGAGGGTGCCGACAATCCAGTAGAGGTAGGTAGCGGCCCCTGCCCCCTGTGTTGCCTGCACAACAGATGCATTGGGGATAAACAGGACAATGGCAATGAAAATAATGAAGAGATCAAGCGGGGAGAGTACGCGCGGCAGCAGCCCAGCCGTGCGCTGTTCGGAACGCAGAGGTTCGCCCATCACGCTTTGTAGAACGGTAGGCGTAAATTGCCCATCCACTCTGTTCAATTTTTGCCTTTGAGCCATAGATGCGCTCCACTTGAAAAAATATACCGAATAAGTGTCTTTCTGGTCTAGTATAGTATATCAGCAAGCGCCTTGCAGGTAAATATAGGAATTTCGGAAAGTATGAAAGTCCTGAAAATAGCTCCCATCCCACTTATGCAGGCGGGTGAGGTACTTCCAGCAGGTCGAGCAGTTCGTAAAGGGAGTGGACGAGCAGGCAATCTACATTTTCTACAGTGAGGCGGTGGGGGCGGTCGAGCAGGACGGGGGTAATGCCGGCGGCGCGCGCGCCCAGTACATCGTAGATGTAGGAGTCGCCGATGTGCAGTGTATAGTCGCCGATGGCGTTGGCGCGTTGCAGGGCCAGTTCATAGAGCGCCGGTGAAGGTTTGGCGTGGCGGGTGACAGCCGAGATCAGCAGGCAATCGAAATAGCGAACGAGTTTGAGACCTCTGAGAATGGGGCCGAGGGCGATCCCCCAGTCGGAAATGATCCCCAGCGTGTAGCCGTGCTGCTTGAGCGCCTTGAGTGTGGGCAGAACGTCATCATAGAGTTTCCAGCTTGTATGCTTATTGAATTCCTCGTTGATGGCCCGCGCAAGCTGGTAGAGGCGCTGTTCGTCATGCTCCTCGACAAATGGCCGCAGTATGTTCATATAATAGCCGCTCCAGAATTCCGCGATGGCTTGCTCGCTGCTCCACGTGTGCCGATTCAGCCGCATGTGCCGCAGATAGTAATCCTGGGCCTCGGTCATGCGCTCCTGCATAGCCTCCAGGTGGATGTGCAGGTTAAGGCGCTGGCAAACCTGCTGGCAGATTTCAGGCGTTGATGGATGGGGGGTGAGCAGGGTAAAACCCGCGTCAAAGAAGACGGTGCGAATTGCCTGCGGTTGCTCAAATGCCATACTGCATGCGTCCTTTTGTCGGTTTGCATGGAACGCATGGGCCGATTATCGCAATCGGCCCATGCGTCTGCTTACTTACTCCTTGACTGGTAGACGGCGTCGGCGGCGGGCAGGGCTGCGCCGATGTTGGGCTGGAAGCCGCAGCGCGGCAGGATATGTTCGAGGGCAGAAAGGACAATCTCGACGTTTTTGCGGTTCGAGTTGTAGCCCATCAGGCCGATGCGGATCAGGCGGCCCTTGAGCGGGCCGAAGCCGCCGCCGATCTCGATATCGTACTCTTCCAGCAGGCCGTTGCGCACGGCCAGTTCGTCGACGCCTTGCGGCAGGCTGATGGCTGTCAGCACGGAGAGGGCATAGCCGGGCCGGGTGAAGATATGCAGGCCCATTGCCTCAAGGCCTGCCTTCAGCGCGTCTCCGTTCAACTGGTGGCGCGCCCAGCGGGCCTCCAGGCCCTCCTCCTGCGCGATGCGTAGCGCCTCGTTCAGCCCGTAGATCAGGTTGCTGCACGAGGTGTGGTGATAGGTGTGGTCACCGTTCCAGTAGCGGGAAAGCAATTGCAGGTCCAGATAATAGCTCTGCACAGGTTTTTTGCGATTTTTGATGACCTGCACGGCGCGTTCGTTGAGGGTGACGGGAGCGAGACCGGGCAGCGCGCCCAGACTCTTCTGGCTGCCGGCATAGCAGGCGTCGATCTTCATTTCATCAACGGCCATCGGCACGCCGCCGAGTCCGCAGACGGCATCGACGACAAAGAGCGCGCCGTGTTCGTGCGTGATGCGTTCCAGTTCCCCCAGCGGCTGCAAGAGGCCGGTCGAGGTCTCGGCGATGGCCGTCGCAAATAATTTGGCCTCTGGATGCTCTTTGAATGCCTGCTCCAGCGCCTCTGGCTCCAACGGCTGGCCCAGCTCTGTGGTCAGATTCACCACATTGGCTCCGGCGCGGCGCGAAATCTCCGTGATCTGGCCGCTGAAAAAGCCCAGGCTACCCGCAATGATCGTGTCGCCCTCTTCGAGCAGATTGACCAGCACTGCCTCTGCGCCGGAGAAACCGGAACCGGAGACGCAGAGCGTCATCTCATTTTTCGTGCGGAATATCCAGCGCAGCATCTCTGCCGTCTCATCGAGGATGCGGAAAAGCTCCGGGTCGAGGTGTCCCAGCTGTGGCGCGGATGCCAGTCGCAGGACGCGCGGGTCAACATTACACGGGCCGGGGCCGAGCAAGAGCCGGTAATGCGGATTGACTTCGGACGAGGCGAAAGGCGTGAATTCAACTTTGCCTTGTACCACTTGTGCCATCGAAATTGCCTACCTTTCAATTCGGCGGGAATACATATCCCCGCCGGATTAGCCCTGACCACAGCCAGCAGGCTCTCTTGCTGGCTTCGGGCAACCAGAACGGTTACCCCTGCAGGCTCATTTGCCCTTGCCGTTGCCCTTGCTGTTGTTGTCATCCTCGAACAGGTGCTGCAACTTATCTGCCTGATCGACTGTGATCAAGTTGTCGATAAATTCGTCGAGCTCACCATTGAGTACGCCGACTAAATTGTGACGGGTGAGGCCGATGCGGTGATCGGTCACACGGTCCTGTGGAAAATTATAGGTACGAATCTTCTCGCTGCGGTCGCCGGTCTGCACCTGCGAGCGCCGCGTCTTGCTCAGTTCCTCCTGCCGTCTGGCCTCCTCGATGTCCCACAGCCGGGCCTTCAGCACG
Source organism: Chloroflexota bacterium (assembly GCA_902810755.1). Next base: position 30,624 of record CADDYT010000023.1, on the reverse strand, counting down.
GTGAGGGCTTTGGCCTTGTTTTTCAACTGCGATTTCTCGTCCTGGCAGGTCACCACCAGCCCGGTTGGCAGGTGAGTGATGCGCACGGCGGAGTCGGTGGTGTTCACGCTCTGCCCGCCATGCCCGGTTGAGCGGTAGACATCCACGCGAATATCGCCTTCTTTGATATCGATCTGGATATCTTCGTCAGCCTCTGGCAGGACAATGACTTTGGCCGTCGAGGTGTGAATGCGCCCGTTGGCCTCGGTGACCGGCACGCGCTGCACGCGATGGGTGCCACCTTCGTACTTCATACGGCTATACGCACCCTTCCCTTTGACGACAAAGGTGATGTCTTTGATGCCGCCCTGCCCTGTCTCGTTGCTATCCAGAATTTCGACTTTCCAGCGTTTCGCGTCGGCATAGCGAGTGTACATACGGAAGAGGTCGGCGGCAAACAATGCGGCCTCGTCGCCACCGGCGCCGCCCTGGATGGTGACAATCGCGTTTTTCTCGTCCACGATGTCTTTAGGCAGCAGCAAGACCTTGACCTCGTTGAGCAACTCCTCGCGGCGCTCTTTGAGGGTTTCGATCTCTTCGGCGGCCAGTTCGCGCATCTCCGCGTCCCCGCTCTCGTACAGTTCCTGCGCCTCGGCCAGTTGCCGCTCGGTCGAGGTCAGTTCGTGATATTTCTGGACAATCTCTTCCAGTTCTGCATGTTCGCGGCCATAGCGTTGCAGCGCCTGCGAATCCTGCACCACTTCAGGTTCGGCCATCAGCGTGTTCAGTTCTTCGTAACGCTGCGCCAGCTTCGCCAGCTTATCCATTAAATCCATACTATGTCTATTCCTCCCAGCTTTCCCTGTCCGCCGATAGCCCGGATATTCTGGGTGATCCATGCATCCCGGATGGAGATGAGGAGTACACAGAGCGACCTCTCTTTACATGGTATCATATTTTGCGGGCATATCGAAACGGACGAAATAGTAGAACATTCGCGGTTTCAATTGCAGACCGGTTACCAGCCTTTGTAGAAGGCAACAAAACGAGGGGCAAAACGAAGCGTCGCTACCCGGCCGCCAGCAGATAGCGTTCAACGGTGGCGCGATATCGGTTCAGAGAAGCAAATGATCGGTTCATATACGCTATTATAACACGTTTCCCCGCCCGGCGCAGCAGGCAGGAAGATAACCGGGCAATGCGAACACTCTTCCTATGTTAGAGAACACCGCCAGCCTGAAAAATCATCCTGCCCTGGGAGCTTGAAACGCTATTAGCTCATACATCGTGCTTGAATGTGATTGACCTGTATCCCCGATTATTGTCTGAGAGCGAAGGTAAGTTGAAAGAAAGTGAGGCGAACCATGAGTGTGAAAGCGACGGTGGATCAGTTGAACGGGAACGCCGTGCAGCCGACCACCGAGAAGGCGAAAAACGTAGCCAGCAATACGGTCGCGATGGTGGCGGCCTTCATCGAGGATGTTCTGCTGCCTAACCTGGGCAGGACGCAGGCGCTCCTGCTGGCGGGTCTGGCCCTGGCACAGGAAATCTTGAAGCGCAACAGAAAAAGAGCGGAGAAGAACGTGAGTAATGTTCAGGAAAGCGTTGCCAGTACGACGAAAACCGGTCTGAGCAAGGCGCAGGACGTGGCGCAGTCTGGCCTGGGTACCGTACAGGACGCAGCGCAATCTGGCCTGGATACGGCGCAGGACGTGTTGCAGAAGAGCGTCAAGAGCGCCCGCAAGGACCTGAAAAAGGCGCAAAGGACAATGAAGGTTGCCCGGAAAGCGGCAGCCGTCGGCTCGACGGTGGCCGTCTCGAAGGCGCAGGACGTATTGCAATCCGGGCTGGATACAACGCAGGATGCCTTGCAGAAGAACGTCAGGCGCGCCAGCAAGAGCCTGCAAAAGGTCGGCGAAAGCATGCAGGACGTTGGAGAGACGGTGCAGCACAAAACCTCCAGATTCTTCTTCCGCGTTGGCATCGTTACCGGCCTTGTGCTGATTCTGCTCTATACCCCCTGGCCGGGTTCCGAGACGCGCGCAAAGCTGGCGAACCTCTTCCAGCAGGCGAGGCAGAATCTTGCCAGTATGAGGTCAGGTTCGTAGGAAGAACTCAAACATCTGTAGGCGGCGATTGAGCGCGCTCAATCGCCGCCTCTGATGTTTGATGCTGGTTACGTTCAAAGAAGTTATCGCGGTCTCTTTATATGCCCGATATCATTGAGGACGTAGAGGACGCGGCGGCTGTCTCCAACGCGCACGATGGTAATAGAGGTGTTGGCGGCGGGATAGAAGAAATCTTCTTCCAGTCCAAGCACCTCGGCGACGTAGGCGTTGAGGACGCCGCCGTGCGCGAAGACCAGGACGCGCTCTCCTCTGTGCCAGCGCGCGATGCCGTCGATAGCCTCCACCACGCGCTGGCGAAAGGCTTTCGATGGTTCGCTGCCTGGAATGGCATCCCAACTTCCGGTCTCGCCCGCCCTGCGCACGATTTCGCGCTGACGTTCCTGCAATGCCTGGCTCAAGGCCGCCAGGTCTTGCCCGTCTGTCGGCAGCGGCAGCACTTCACCCAGGCGAATCTCTTGCAGGTCGTCGATAATGGTGGGGGTCAGGCCGAGACGTTCGGCCAGAGGCGCGGCAGTCTCAAGGCAGCGGCGCAAGGGACTGCTGTAGAGCGCATCGAAGCGCAGCTTGTCCAGGCGTTCGGCCAGCGCCAGAGCCTGCTCGCGCCCGATCTTGCTGAGCGGCAGATCGTTATAGACGCCGCTCGGAATGATTTCATCGGGGCCGGGCAGGGCATCAGCGTGGCGAATCAGAAAGAGTTCGGCTGCGTTTGCCGAATTGAATAAAAACGGGTCGTTCATGCAGGTCCAATCTTGTGAGATAGCAGTGAGCGACAGGGCGTTCCTATCATCATCGCCCTGTCGCTCACTGCAAGTACGTTCATACAAAACTTCTACTGACCAGACTGGCGAATGATGGCACGGGCGAGGGAACGCTTATGCACTTCATCGGGGCCGTCAACGATGCGCAGGGTGCGGCCATGCGCGTACATTGAGGCCAGAGGGAAGTCATCGCTCATGCCCGCGCCGCCAAAGACCTGGATGGCGCGATCTACCACCCGCGTCAGCATCTGCGGCACGGCAATTTTGATCATGGCGATCTCGTTCTGCGCCGCCTTTTTCCCCAGATTATCGATCATCCAGGCCGCTTTCAATGTCAGCAGTCGCGCCTGCTCAATCTCGATCTGCGAGGTGGCGATCATATCCTGAATCATACCCTGCTCGGAGAGCGGTTTGCCGAAAGCGATCCGTGTCGTGGCGCGCCGACACATCAACTCCAGGGCGCGCTGCGCGGAGCCGATGGCGCGCATGCAGTGATGGATGCGGCCTGGGCCGAGCCGCGCCTGCGCAATGGCAAAGCCGCTGCCCTCCTCGCCCAGCAGGTTGCTCGCGGGAACGCGCACATCCTCGAAGAGAATTTCGCAATGCCCCTCGTTATCCTCATAGCCCATAACCGGCAGGTTGCGGATAACGCTCACGCCGGGCGTATCGCGCGGCACGAGGATCATGCTTTGCTGATGATGGCGGTCGGGATTGTCCGGGTCGGTCTTGCCCATGACGATGAAGATTTTGCAACGTTCGCGCGCCGCGCCGGAAATCCACCATTTGCGTCCGTTGAGGACATATTCATCGCCCTCGCGCCGGATAGAGAACTGGATATTCGTCGCGTCAGAGCTTGCCACATCCGGCTCGGTCATGGCAAAGGCGGAACGAATCTCCCCGTTGAGCAGGGGCAGCAGCCACTCGCGTTTCTGCTCCGGCCTGCCAAACTGCGCCAGGATTTCCATATTGCCCGTGTCCGGGGCTGCGCAGTTAAAGACTTCCGAGGCCCAGCCCACGCGCCCCATCACCTCAGCCAGCGGCGCATATTCCAGATTGGTCAGGCCCGCGCCATACTCCTCATCAGGCAGGAACAGGTTCCACAGCCCCTGCGCCCGCGCCTTCTCCTTCAGTTCATCGACGATCTCAGCATGGTGGTGCGGGTTGCCCGACGCAGCGATCTGCTCGCGATACGTGCGCTCATTGGGATAAATATACTGGTCCATGAAGTCATTGAGCTGCTTCAACAGCTCTCTGACCTTATCTGAATAGGCAAAGTCCACTGTTGCTCCTCCTTCTGACTGGTTCAGATTCTCAACACCTTGAATATACCACATGGTGACCGTTCTGGCTGACTATGGAAATGCTTCACGAGGCCGGGCAAGAGGCTGCCCGCAGGCTGGCCGAACGCCTTGCTCAAACAGGAGTATCGGTGCGCGTCTTTCCCGCGCTGCCGGGTCGCTTCGGGAAAGACTGGAATGAACGCTGGCGCACTCAGGGGCCGCGCCGCCTCTGGTCCCTCTACGCGGCATATACTCATCTGTTGTCGGCAAGGTGAACTTCTGCGCCTTCTTACGAGAACCCGGCGGGATGGAGCAAGTTCTTATCCGGCAGCAAATTGCAGGGCGCGCGCAAATTCTGCGATAGAACGGAAACGCTCGTGCGGATTCTTTGCCAGCGCGGAGAGGACTGCCGCGTTGAGTGTGGGGGAGACTGCCGGGTTGAAGCGGTTCAGCGGCTGCGGGTGCGCGGTCAGGTGCATCTGCTGGAGCAATTGTTCGGTCTCGCCGAGGAAGGGGAAGCGGCCCGCCAGCAGGCGATAGGTCAGGACGGCCAGCGCGTACTGGTCTGAGGTAGCGAATGACTGTCCCTGCCACTGTTCCGGGGCCATAAAGGGGAAGTTTTCCGGCGTTCTGGCCAGGAAACGATTTTCGGGATGTGGCAGAAAATCCGCCAGCAGCAAGCGCAGACCTGCCAGCGTCTCCGCCTCGCCGGAGATAAGCAGATTCGTTAATTTGAGGTTGTTATGCGTAATCTGCTGCTCGTGCGCAAGCTGCAGCGCCCCGGCCAGCGGCAATATGACCGCCAGCGCCTCTGCCGGTTGATAGCCCTGCAAACTGACATGTGTGGCCAGCCAGTCTGCCAGCGAGCCAGCCGGGCAGTGGAGCATGGTTTTATAAATGAAGGGCGAGCCGCTGACATAAGACTTCCCACTGGTAAAAAGCGGAAGGATGTGTGGATGTTTCACCTGTCCCAGCAGCTTTTCCTCGTGCTGGAACAGGCTCTCTTCCTGTGAGAAGTAGGCGGAAGCGTCCGTCTGCACAGCTTTGAGCGCGACATCACGCTCTCGCAGACGGTCATAAGCGAGATAGATGGCTCCCCAGGGACCATCTCCAATAAGGTCATTGATCTGATAGCGTCCGAGATTCTGCCCGGTCAGCGAAATGTTCTTCCCTGCTGTCCTGTCCTGCTTTGCTCCTCCTGCCTGTTGTCCGGTTATTCTCTGACCGAACGAGAGAGCATCCGTTGTTTGCGATGAGGTACGAGCGGCAGGCGAGAGCGGCTGCGTAATATGTGGGACGAGAAGATCGATCAGCCCGGCTGGCAGCCGAACCAGCAGCGGCTCGCAGCTGTATTTTTGCCGCATCTGCTGCGCGAGCCGTTGAAGGAAAAAGTGGTCGGGCAGCGGCTCCTGCGCCGTAAGAATGAGCAAAGGGGCCACTACACCGCGCAGAAAGAGGGTGAACGCTTCCATGCCACTGGCGGCAATTTGCACTGCATGCCCCTTGAGCAGCAAAAACTGCGCTATATAGCCCGCTCTCTCTGGTCGTGCATCGAGAATCAATACCCGCACCGCCCCGGCGGGCAGCCTGTATTGGGCCGGATATACCGATACGCGCTGCTCTACCAGTCGTAAGATATCTTCCGGTTGCCCGAATGGAAATATCAGTTCTTGTATCTCGCTCTTCATCATTGTGTCTGTATTATACACTATTATGAGCTTATTTTGTACAAAGTTGTCGGAGAGATTCCCAATAGGAAAGGGAATAAGCCAGAGGCAGCGCGTGTTTTCAACTATGAAAAAGTAAGTGCCAGGACGATAAAAAATACAAAGAAAGAAAAAACCTCGCTATGCGCTCTTCCCTTGCTCGATCTGCTAACTGACTCTTTCCACATTCCCGCAACGTCTTCTGTAATAGAACGTAATTACTGATGAATGGGGAATTTCTCATCTGTTCGGGGTGTTGTAAAGGGTGAGTTAGCAATCTTGATGGATGAGTGCTAGACAAAGATAGTGGAATATGCTACAATGTTGGCAATCACCTGGCGAGTTTGCTAAAACTGGACGGAAAAGAAAACGTCTATAGTGAGGAGCAAAAAGATACATGCAAAAATGTGAACGTTGTCAAAAGAACCCGGCCCGCGTGCGCGTTGATCAGCTGGTCAATGGGAAGCGAGAGCAGCATTATCTCTGCCAATCCTGCTTTGATGAGTTGATGAGCGCGGCGATGGAACAGTCGGGAGAGTTCGACGAGGGCCAGGAAATCTCAGGTGCTCCTTTCGGATTTGGCCCGAGCAATCGTCCCCCTTTCTCTCCACAGGGCAGGAATACAACGACTGCTGAGAGAAGAACGCAAAATAGCAGTAAAACCCCCACACTGGATCAGTATGGCCGTGATCTTACACGAGAAGCCGCAGAGGGAAAACTCGACCCCGCCGCCGGACGCGAGCGGGAACTGCGCCGGGTGATTACCGTGCTGGGCCGTCGTCAGAAGAACAATCCGGTGCTGATTGGTGAGCCGGGTGTTGGTAAGACGGCCATTGTGGAAGGTCTGGCCCGTCGCATCAACGAAGGAACTGTTCCCGCCACACTGCGCGGCAAGCGCATTGTGACGTTAAATATTGGTGGTATGGTGGCCGGAGCGATGTTCCGGGGCCAGTTCGAGCAGCGTATCAAGTCTATTCTTGAGGAGCTGCGCGAGGCGAAAGATGTCATCGTCTTCATCGATGAATTGCATACCGTCGTTGGAGCCGGTGCTGCCGAAGGCGCGGTTGGCGCGGCTGACATGCTCAAGCCTGCGCTGGCACGCGGCGAACTGCGTTGTATCGGCGCGACCACGCTGGATGAGTACCGCAAACATATCGAGAAAGATGCCGCGCTGGAGCGTCGTTTCCAGCCTGTAATGGTCGACGAGCCTACAGTGGAAGAGGCTATCGAGATGCTGCGCACGGTGCGCCCCAATTACGAGGCCCATCACGGTGTGAGCATCACCGACGAAGCGATTGAAGCTGCCGTCAAGCTGGCCGACCGCTACATCAACGACCGCTTCCTGCCGGACAAGGCCATCGATGTGATGGACGAATCTGCCTCTGCTCTGCGCCTTGAGGCGACGGAGAAGGGCGTTATCAGCCCGACTCTGATTGCCGATCTGGAAGCGGAACTGGCGGACATCCAGGCAAGGAAGGAAGCCGCCGCCAACGCGGAAAACTACGAGCAGGCGGCCCTGATGCGCCAGAAAGAGTTGCAGGTGCAGGCGAAGCTCGATCAGGCCCGCGCCGAGTCCGCCAGAGCCGTGACGCTGATTGTCACGCCGGAGCATATTGCCCAGGTCGTTGAGAACTGGACGGGTGTGCCGGTGAGCCAGATGCTGGAGAGCGAGCGTCAGAACCTGCGTAACCTGGAAGAGGACCTGCGCAAGCATGTCATCGGCCAGGACGAGGCGATCAGCGCCGTTGCGCGTGCCATTCGCCGCTCGCGTGCCGGTCTGAAGGACCCCAGACGCCCGATCGGTTCCTTCCTCTTCCTCGGCCCAACCGGCGTTGGCAAGACGGAACTGGCAAAGGCGCTCTCCAGAGAACTCTTTGGCGGCGAAGATAACATGATTCGCCTGGATATGTCCGAGTACATGGAGCCGCATACGGTCTCCCGCCTCTTCGGTAGCCCTCCGGGGTACGTTGGCTATGACGAGGGTGGCCAGTTGACCGAGCAGGTACGCCGCCGCCCCTACAGCGTCATCCTGCTCGATGAGATCGAGAAGGCGCATCCCGAAGTCTTCAACGCGCTCCTGCAGATCATGGACGACGGTCGCCTGACGGATGGTCAGGGTCGCACGGTCGACTTCAAGAACACCGTTGTGATTATGACCAGCAATGCCGGAACCTCCGATCTCAAACGCGCCACGCCCATCGGTTTCTCGGCAAAGAAGGATATGGATATCCGCGACGAGCAGCACGAGGCGATGCGCTCGAAGGCGATGGAGCATCTGAAGCAGATGTTCCGGCCTGAGTTTATCAACCGTGTTGACCAGATCGTGGTCTTCCGCGCGCTGGGCAAGAGCGAACTCTACCGCATTGTTGATCTGCTGCTGGCTGAGGTACGCAAGCGTCTGAGCGAGCAGGGCATCGAACTGGTGGTCAGCGACGAGGTGCGCGACCTGTTGCTGCGCGAGGGCTTCGACGAAGCCTTTGGTGCCAGACCTCTGCGCCGCGCTATCCAGACCTATGTCGACGATACGCTGGCCGACGCGCTGATGGCCGGTGAAATCGCTCCCGGTCAGGCCGCACACCTGCTGGTGCGCGACGGTAAGGTTGCCGTTGAGGCGCAGCCTGTGACCCGGACAGCATAGCCTCTGAAGAACGTCAGGAACGTGTCATCCTGAGTTGAGCGAAGGATGACACGTTCGACTGCTTGAGATAGATACAAAAGAGCCATCCATATGGTTTGTGAAAGAAGTATGGATGGCTCTTCTGGTATTTCCTGGCGTATTATCCTGACCGCTATCCCTGTGCTGGAAAAAGTTGCTGCACTTTTTATGGGAATGGGATATAATTTACAAAGATCAGGTTGGCGTTCAGGAGGGTTCAAAGCGCGCAGCCCTCAGTATTACCCACTTTCTATCAGGAGGAGAGGATATGTCTACCCATGATGCAAATGCATCCACGTCTTCCCAGGATCCGCCACACAATGGACTACCCCCTACCGATCTGGATCGCTTTGTGGATCACTTTCTTTCGATCATGTGCGACCGCAGTCGCCGTCAAATTCTCGAACTGCTGGCCAGTCCGGCGGAAGATGCTCCAGAGAGCGAACATATTTCACCTCTAGAACGACGTTCGGGCGATATCGCCAGGATGCTGGGGCTTTCGCCTGGCACCGTATCGAGCCATTTACGCCAGCTTGCCAGCGCCGGGCTGGTCGCATCGCGCCGTGAAGGCAATGCTATCTACTATCGCCTGAGCAACCATATGCTGGTACGCGCCTTCCACGATCTGATGGTGGCGCTCAATCAGGAACACGAGCAGCGCACCAATGCCAGCAATGCAACTTGACCTGTTCCATCTCTTCCTGTTACAATTTTCGCGTTGATACAAATCTGTACCGTTATTCTATCGAGACGGGCTGGTGGCAAAGTAGTTGCTCTACCTGGCTGCGTCTTGACAGCAGCAGGAGAGAGTATGAAGATACGTAACTGGCTTGCTCTCGGCGGTGCCACATTTGCAGCTACTGCCCTGGCGCTGGCAATCAGGAGTTTCTTGCCGCGGCGTTTTGACACCTATCACTGGCCGGAGACAGAAGTCGGCGGGAGTTCAACGACAACCGGAGCCGAATGGCCGCAAGTGGAGGTTCAGTTCCTGCGCTGTGGCAATATCACCATTCCCGAACCGATTGCTGTGCGCGGCTCGTTCTCGCTGGCCCCCTGCACGATTGCCCACAGCGCCGTGCTGGTGCGTCATCCCCGCGCCACGTTTTTGTTCGATACGGGCCTCTGCTCCGATATTTTCCGCTATCTGGAGGGCCAGTCGCTTTTCTTCCGCAAGACGCTGGCAAACTTCCATTTTGTGCAATCGCTGCGCAGCCACCTCGTGGAGCAACAGCTGGAGCCGGGCGATCTCGATTTCGCGCTGCTCTCTCACCTGCACTGGGATCATGTCAGCGGCATTCCCGACCTCCCTGGACTGTCTCTGCGTGTCAATCGCGTCGAGTACGTTGCTGCGCGTTCAGGTCTGCTCGATGCCAATGGTGGCCTTGTGCGCCGTCTGCTGGGCAAAAACGCGGTCGAGTTGTTTGATCTTGATGGCCCGCCCTACGAAGGTTTCCGCGCCAGCCACGACCTCTTCGGCGATGGCTCGGTGGTGCTGGTTCCCCTGCCCGGCCACACTGCGGGCAGCACGGGCATGTTTATCAATCGCGCCAACGGGCCGCGTCTCTTCCTGCTCGGCGATGCTGCCTGGGTCGCTCAGAACTACCTGCGCCCGGCCACCATGCACCCCTTCATCTGGTCGCGTGTCACCGCCGATGACGCCAGCGCGCGCCAGACGCTCATCGACCTGTACCACTTTGCCCACCGCCACCCCGAAGTCGCCATGCTCGCCATGCACGATGCCGCCGCGCAGGATCGGTTCATGGCCAACGAAAACAAACCAGAAAACGCCATCCCCGTCAAGTTATCCCAGACGAATGATGAATAACCGGCTCGTTAGCAGACAAAGGCGGCCTTTCCTGCCGGTACACGTGCAACAGACAATAGAGATACGCCAGCGATATCTCTCCCGGCCTCCCTCCCGGACCTTTTCTCCCATTTAGCCCGGATCGCTGCCACCGGCCCCGTTCCTGCGCCTTCAAAATGATCATCGCAGAACCCTTGTATTTTACTCAAGATCAGGTTATACTTGAGGTAGGCGGTGTGTGTATTTCTTCCTCTTACTCTGCCGGGGCGCCCCCAGAGCGCCCCATAGCCACAGGGGGTTCTATCGATGAAACGTATGCTTGCCCTGCGCATCGTTGCGCCTCTGTCCCTGCTACTCTTTGTCTTCCTGGCCTTTGCGCCTGCCGCGCTGGCCGCTCCCGCGACCCATCGTCTCTCGCTGGTTGGCCCGAAAAAGTATTACCTGGCCCTCGGCGACTCGCTCGCCTTCGGCTACCAGCCCGACCTCGATTTCAGTCATGGCTACGTCGATGACTTTTATGGCAATCTAAAAGGTCACGGCGTGCAATCCCTGGCGAATATGGGCTGCCCGGGCGAGACCAGCAACACCTTCATCAACGGCGGCTGTCCCTACGCCTATCTGCGCAAGTACCCGTATGTTGGCGCGCAACTCAACGCTGCCGTTCTCTATCTCAAACTCCATCCCGGACAGGTCAGCCCCGTCACACTTGATATCGGCGCGAACGATCTGCTGCCCGATATCAATACGAGTACCTGTACCATCAGTTCCAGCTTCAACACCGACCTCGCTACGCTGGACAGTAATCTGACACAAACCATCTTGCCGCAACTGGTCTCGGCCATGACCGTCAGCGGGAAAGTCACGGGCGATCTGGTGATGATGAACTACTATGACCCGTACCAGAACATCTGCCCCAACACCGTTTCCTACGTCCAGACCATCAACCAGCATCTGGCAAACGATGTCAGCGGTTACGGCACCATCGTCAACGTCTTCAAGTCCTTCGGCGGCTCAACGACGCCCAACCCGAACATCTGCCCCTACACCTGGATGTGCAGCATCTTCAAGGACATCCACCCCACTACGAAGGGCTACAGCGTAATCGCCAGCACCTTCGAGAAAGGTACGGGGTATTAGCCTGGTGTACAGGTAGCCGGACAGGTTATGAGAAACGTCTCCTGCGTGTCATTGTGAGCGAGAGCGAAGAATCTCAGGAACCCCCAGACAAGACAAGTGGCTACTGAGATTCTTCGCTGCGCTCACAATGGCATGCCAGAAGTCTCTTTTCCCTGGCAGGCTATATTTGCCTCGCGTGCAGTTTTTCCTGATCTCGGATGCTGTATAGTTTGCCGCGAAACTGCTATACTAGCATGCAGGAATCCTTTGTTTGCATCGAGGTGTTCGTATATGGCGATTATCAAACTGTTGCTGGTTGACGATCATGGGCCGCTGCGCAAGGCGTTGAAGGAGGGCTTGCAGGCGACGGGGGCCGTACAGGTGGTGGGGGAGGCCGCGACCGGACGCGAAGCTCTCGCGCGCGCGCTGGAACTGGATATGGATGTGATTTTGATGGATGTACAGTTGCAGGACCCCCAGGCCGGTCGGCGCGCCATGAGCGGCGTGGCTGCAGCCGTTGCCATTCGCCGCGAGCGTCCGCGCATGCCCGTTGTCTTCTATTCCATTCAGGATGATGATGAGTATTACCGCGAGTTTCGCGCTTCCGGCATTCTGACACACTATGCTTATGTGCGCAAGAGCAACTACCTGCTGCCCGCTATGCTCGTTCCCCTGCTGCGCGACGCCATCAATGGTCGCAGCCTGGTTGACCCGGAGATCGAGGATCGCGTGCAGGAGGTGCGCAGCCTGGATGAGCAGTCGCCGCGCGCCCTGCTGGAGCCAAACGAGTTGCGCGTAGCCGAACTGCTGGCGCAGGGCATGACCAACGAGCAGATCGCCGCCCGGCTCAACCTGCACGATAAACGAGCGGTCAGCCGTACCAACGGGCGCATCTACGCCGCCTGGGGCCTGAGCGATACAGCAGTCGATGACAAAGTCGCGCGCGCCCGTGCCACCCTGATCTATACTCTCAACCGCATGATTATGTGGGACGAAAATGGGGAGGCGCTGGTGCAGGACCGGCGCGGCGAATGGGTACCGCTTTACCACGAGGAATAACATGTCGCCGCAAACATTCTTCGCGCCTGAGCATATCTTCCAGACCATTGCAGTGGCGCTTTCCATCTTTAATCTGGTCACCTTTCTCTGGCTTGCCCTGACCGTCTGGCTCAATGGTGACCGTCGGAGCTGGGTGGCGCGTATGGGAGTTGTGGGTCTCGCGCTCTCCGCCCTCTTTTTCTACATTCACGCCCTGCTCATCTTCGAGCCGCTCAGTGAGCCAGGACAGGAGTTTCTCACCCCTGATTTCCTGTGGCATCTGATCTGGCTGCCTGCTATCGGCGTTCCCTATATATGGTTTGCCATCGGCCTGCACTATGCCTCGCTGATCAACGAGGGCTGGCGGAGGCGGCGTCCCTTTTTGCTGGTTAGCAGCGGCATTCTCGGCTGCCTGGTCTTTCTGTTGCTCATCGCCAATCAATCGATCTTCACCTTTAGCGGCTCGTTGCGCCTGCTGGCTTATGGCTCCATCGCGGGTACTACGTCTGGCGGTCTGCTCTCGCCGGTTGTCTGGCTGCCCGTACTCTTCCTCTGCTATGTCACCTTCTGCGCCATCGCTCCCTGGCTCACGCTCGGCAGGATCAGTCGCCTCTGGTCTACCCTCTTGCGCGTGCGCGGCTTTTTCCCGCTTATACAGGCGCTGGCCGATGCCTTCTGGGATGACCCGACCGACGTGGAGCAACTGGAGGAACCGGCGCTTTCCTGGCACCTTGCCCGCCCTGGTCTCTTCCTTGCCGCCCTCTTTATGGTTGGCCTCACCACTACGCTGGCCGTCATCAGTATCTCCTCGCTCATTGGCTGGCTTCGGCACCAGCAGCAGCCCGTTCCCGCCATGCCCCAGAATCTGGTCGCCATTCCGCTCAACCTGATGGTGCTGGATATGGTCTCCGTCGGCGCGGTCGCCCTTATCATCCTGCTGGTCGGCTATTCTGTCGTGCGGCATGGCATCTTGATTGAGCGACCCCTTGCCCGGCGCGGCTTCTTTGAGCAATGGCGCGGCATCGTTATCGTTGCCACCACCGTCGCCCTGCTGATCGTCCTGCTTGTCAATCTGACCAGTAGCAAGCTCGGTGGCCTGCTGCTCATCACCACGCTCGCGACTGCCGCCTATGCATTGTTTACGTGGAGTAGCTATACCGCTCGCGACCGCTATATCGCCATGCTAGGCCAGTTTCTGCGCAACACCAATTCGCACCACTGGCTCAACACCGACCTGCAAAAGACGGAGCAGAGCCTGGAATCACTCTTTTTCCACCTCTGCCATGACGTGCTGGCCGTGCAGTGCGCCCGCCTGACCATCCTCTCCGGCCCCATTCGCCGCACCTTCAGCTACCGCTGGCCTGCGACCGCGACCGACGATGTGCTGGCGGAAATACGCCCGCCGGACTCTCTGCGTGCTGAGGGGGCCGATCAGCTCAGCGCGAACATAGCGCAACGTCCGGCTCTCAAGCCCCGGTTGCAAGGCCGCAAGCCGGGAGAGGCGCACAATCCCGCTCCCCGGCGCGCGCGCATCACCCTGAACGGCAAGCGCATGATCTGCTGGATCTTGCCGATCCACGATGAACTGGGGCTGGTTGCTATGCTCTACCTCGGCCCACGTGAGGATGGGGCCGTATTTACCGACGAAGATATGAATCTTGCCCATGCCTGCGGCCAGCGCATTCTTGATACGCTGGGCGACCACGAAGCCATGCAGGCGGTCGCGGCCCTCTTGAAGCGGCGTATCGTCGATGTCAAGCTGCTGGGCGCGCAGCAGCGCCGCGTCCTGCATGACGAGATTCTACCCCAGATGCACCTCGCGCTCCTGCGCCTGGAAACCCTGCGCTCGCTGATCCCGGTGGAACAAACTGTGCCGCAAGGCCCCGACCAGAACGCTCCGCTCGTCCATGCCGTTGACGAGACGGTGGAGATGATTACCGACGCCCACCGCCGCTTAGCCGCTATGATGCGCGCGACGGCAACGGGCGCGCCGCATCGCCTGGAACGCGACGGCCTGATGCGCGCCATCCACACCATGCTCAACCAGGATTTCCAGCACGCTTTCGACGAGGTGTACTGGTGTGTCTCAGAGGAGACAGAGCGCATTATCGATGAGAAGACGCCCCCGGCCATCGCCGAACTGATCTTCGCCGCCGTGCAGGAAGCCCTGCGCAACGCGGCCCGTCATGCGCGCGGCACGGACATCCATCGCCGCCTGCGCATCACCCTCAAAGCCAGTTGCGATCCCCACCTGGAGGTGATTGTCTCCGATGATGGCGTTGGTATTCTCTCGGCCAGCAGTTCTACGACCGGCACCGGCGGCGGTCTGCTCACCCATAGCGCCTTGCTCGCCATAGCAGGCGGTAGCCTGACCATCAAAAGTATCCCCGGCGAGGGCGTTTCAGTGCGCATTGTGTTGCCCGCCGGGGCCTTGCTCTGAAAGCGATATTCCATGAGCAGGCTCACCCCTTTACCCGTGTTCCTGTCCCCTGGCATCTCTTCTCACAAAGGCTTATACTGCTGGTAAAGCTGTCAATGACTTATTTTCAGAGAGATATGAGAGGGACAGAATGATGATACTGATTACAGGAGCAGCAGGCTATATTGGAAGTCATCTTGTGGCGCGTCTTGTTGCAGAGGGCGAGCGACCGCGCTGCCTGGTGCGCAACAGGGCGCGGGCAGCAAAGGTTCTGCCCGTTGAGAAAATAGAACTGGTGGAGGGCGATACCACAAAGCCGGAGACGCTGCCCGTTGCCGTGCAAGGAGTAGATACCATCGTCCATGCCGCCTTTATCACGGCGGATCGCAAGCCCTCGGCTGGCAACGACTACAACACCACCAATGTGCAGGGAACGGCCAACCTGGTGAAGGCGGCGCAGGAGGCCGGCGTTAAACGCATCATCGAGATCAGCGGCCTGGGAACAAAGCCTGCGAAACCCGGCAGCTACATGCAGGGCCGCTACCTGGCGGAGCAGATGGTCAAAGAGAGCGGCCTGCAATGGACGATCATTCAGCCATCCGTTCTCTTCGGCAAAAACGCGCCTTTCATCAAAGGGTTGGCCGATCTCATTCGCAGCGCCCCGGTCGTGCCTTTGATCGGCGGCGGCACCATTCTCTTCCAGCCCATCTATGTCGAAGATGTCGTCACCGTCATCATGAAGGTGCTGGACGACCCGCAGGGTACCTCCGGCAAAACCTACACCATCGGCGGCCCGGAATACTATTCCTTCACCCGCATCATCGACGAACTGTTGCACGCCATGCACAAAACGCGCATCAAAGCGCCTGCTCCCACACCGCTGGTCGGTGTTGGCGCAGCCGTCATGGAGGCAGTGCTGCCCAGACCGCCTCTGACGAAAGCCGCCATGACCCTCTTCACCTTCGATAACATCACCGAACGCGACTCCGTGCAGCGCAATTTCGGTTTCACCCCCATGTCTTTTACCGACTACCTGAGAGAGTACGGGGTATGAAACGAGGCGTGTGATGAACTGGCATCGCCGGGTCTAGAAAGTCCATACCTTTGCGTTGCTGAACACTATCTCGGTTGGGCTGTTATCATTATCGGCGGCAACACCTATCTGCCCCTGACTACAGGTGCTATCGATGATGCTGACCACAGGCTGGTCATTTATATATGCAGCAATGTGACTGCCGTTTGCAACAACCGCTATCACGTTAGATTGACCAGGACCCATGTGGATTGCCGAAGAGTTGCTGTCTGCGAACGTTCTGGTGGCGTAGCCGCTCTGTGTGTAGAGAAGCAACTGGTAGGTGCCGTTTGCGCAAATGCGGAAATAATAGTATCGGTGATTGGGAACATCGGCGCGAAAGATGATGGCTCCGCAATTGCCGGAGATAAAGGTCAGATGGATCTCATAGGCGAAATTGCTAAAGCTTGTGTTCTGGGCAACGCAGCCATGATAGAGAGGTGTTTGTGGCGATGTCACATCATAGCCGCTTCCTGTAAAACTGCAGGAGCCGGTACCGGTGTTGTTTTCAGTCCAATTGTAGCCGAGACTGTTATCAGTCAGTGGGTCATTGAGTGCTAATACTGCACCAGGAGGTGGATAAGGTACAGTGTTTGCTGTCGTAGGAGTGGTTTGCGAGCCAGCCGTCGTTGTGGGCGTAGCTGGTTGGGAAGTCGGTGTTCCTGTGTTCTTACTTGCCAGAGTCGTGGAGGTGGCAGCAAAAGAGGTTGCATCACTGGCATGGATGGTGGCGATAGCATCGGGATTGCTGGAGGAGGAGCGGTTGTTATTCTGAAGGTAAAAGAAGCCAGCACTGCCTGCTATGATCAGCAGGGCCAACCCGACCAGCAATATGGCTGTACCACCGGCAATGCCCTGGCGTCTGGCTGTATTTTGCTGATTGTCGGCGATATCTGGCCTCAAGCCTGGGGCAGATGGTACAGGGGTGGGTGTTCCTCTACCTGCTGGCGACATGGAGGGTGGTGGCAAAGCCGGATTCGATGAGCGAATCGTCCTATCAAATTCCTGACCCGGCTTCACTGGCAAAAACGTGGGTTCCGTCTCTTTCACCTGCAACGTAATAATCAATACGCCTGCTGTGTGATCCTCAATTCTTAAAACCTGACCATCATACGACCCGGCTGGCACGGTGATCGTCATCTGCCGCCCTCCTGGCAAATTCAGTGTCCGAGTCGTGCCATCCTGTGCCTCTTTTTTGCTGATAGCGAGTGTTGCGCGTACATTCCCTGTACTGGCGCTATGCGGCGTTCTTATGACCGTCGCGGCAGTAGTATATTGTGTAGCCTGCTGTAGAGCATGGGCAAAGACCGCGATAGCCAGAAAACGCTCTTCGGGCTTTTTCGCCAGCGCCGTTAAGAGAACTGAATCTACCTCTGCTGGAAGCGAGGGATTCAACTTGCTCGCTGGCTGTGGAAGAGTGTTGGTATGGTGATACATCATCTGCATTGGCGGCCCCTGAAAAGGAGGTTGCCCGGTCAACAACTCATATGCCATCACGGCCAGCGCATACTGATCGGTAGCGGGTACAGTTTCACCACTCCACTGTTCAGGGGCCATGTACGTTGGTGTCCCACGAATAGAGTGGCTCATGCTTGAAGTCGTATTGCCAGACCGGGCTACTCCAAAGTCTGCCAGCACAATATCGGGCAGATGTGGACGCTCGCTGTTGGCGCGCATCAGAAAATTAGCTGGCTTCACATCCTGGTGAATAATCTGCTGATCGTGGGCATACTGCAATGCGCTGGCGGCCTGGCGTACAAGCTGGATGCTGTCTTCAAGTGGAAGCAGGCCAGAATTGCGTTGTTCCAGCCATCGGGTCAGCGACCCTTCTGGTCGAAAAGGCATGACCAGATAGGTGAGGGTTGTGCCGTTGATATTTTCCTCGCCATAATCAAATAAAGGCAAAATATGTGGATGATCCAGCTGTGCAATAGCTTTTGCTTCTCGCAGGAAGAGCCTCTGTGCATCGCCGACGCTATCCCTGTAGTAAGCACTGATTTCGCTACGCACGACCTTGATCGCTACCTGCCGGTGGATTCGTGGGTCTTCGGCAAGATACACCTCTCCCATTGCGCCGCTACCGATGGAACGCAGGAGAATATAGTGACCGATGTGTAATCCGTCGAATGGCATGACTATCCCCTCGCCTCTAATCATAGATTACATATTAAATATTTAATACGTATCGAAGAAAAGTATAACATACTGGTTGGGGGAATGGAAGGGTTGTTTGAAGCCCAGAGTCTGTCAAGTGTGATAGTCTGTATGTTGACAGGCAAGTTACTGAAAGAGAAACGAGTTCCAGAGAATCTGAGAATGTACAGACTTTGAGATTTTTGAAGAAGCGGGTCGTGCAAACACAACTTTGCATGCTATAATAAAGGGGATTATAAGCGTCTATTTATACAAAGGGGAAGGGCTATTCCTTACGGACTTTGTAAGACGTTTTTCACCATGCGAGAAGCATCAGAAATTGGAGGGCGCGTTGACCGCAATACCTGATCTGGCGCAGCGAGTCAGCAACGATTTGCATACGGTTGGCGAGACGCTGGTTCGTATCTCGCGTTCCCTGCATAAACATACGCTTGATTTAGAGGGGGCGGTCGAGGGGACGTATGCCGGGGAGAGCGGTGATCCGCGTGTCGCTTTGCTCAATGATTCGCTCAATATCAGTCGTATGGCCGACCTGGAACTGGGACGTTTGAGCCAGACCTTGCAGCGCATCCTCGTCATGATCCAGAGCCAGGCGCAGGCGATCAAAACGGAACTTGCCGTCGGGGCAAGAGCCGATACCTTTGAGCAGGAACGTGCGGCCCTGACCACCAGCATTCAGGTTCTCAAACGCGAGCATGATGAACTGGCGACCCTCTACGAAATTGCCAGGGCGCTCAACTCAACGCTTGAGTTCGATGAAGTTCTGCTGATGGTCATGGACCAGGTCATTCAGTTTGTGAAGGCCGAACGTGGCTTCCTGGTGCTGGTCAACGAGGAGACCGGCCAGCTTGAATTCAAAATTGCCCGTGAGATCAGCCGCGATAAAACACAGTTACGCACTATCGATCAGAGCGCATTTGGTCTGGAAATCAGCCGCAGCACGGTTGAGAAGGTGATGCAGACGCGCCAGCCCGTGCTGGCCGCCGACGCGCAGAGCGACGACGCGCTCAAAAGCCAGCGCAGCATCATCGCCTATGGTATACGCTCCATCATGTGCGCGCCCTTAATTGTGCGCGATAAATGTATCGGAGCCGTCTACGTTGACAGCCGCATCAATACCGGCCTGTTTGGCCCGAAATACCGCGACCTTCTGCTGGCCTTCTGTCACCAGGCCGCTATCGCCATCGACAATGCCCGCCTCTTCGCCGACCTGAATCGCTCAATCCGGCAGATCAACGAAGACAAGCAATATATGGATAATATCTTCACCTCTATTGCCAATGGCGTGATTACGACTGACTCTAACGGCATCATTACCACATTTAACAGGGCGGCGAATGTTATTCTACGCATCAACCCCGTCGATGCTATCGGCAAGCATTACCGGCAGGTCTTCGGGGCATATTCTCAACTTGGCCTGGTGGATGTGCTGGAAAACGCGATGAAGCAGCACAATCACGGCACGATTGTTCCCACCTCGGTTGACTGCGAAATTGTTCAGCGCGGCCTTGTCAACCTGACCTACTTCGTCTCCGCCCTGCGCGATCCGCAGGGGAACTATATCGGTATGGCCCTGGTGGTGGATGATCGCACCGAACTGAAACGTTCTCAGGAAGAAACGAAAAAGATTAATCGCATTTTCGGGCGTTATGTGCATCCAAAAGTAGTAGAGCAACTGATCCACGACCCCAGAGCCTTGAAACTGGGCGGCGAAACCAAAGAAATCTCCGTCGTCTTTGCCGATATTCGCGGCTACACGCGCCTGAGCGAGAGTATGTCGCCTGAGCAGGTGATGAACCTGCTCAACAAGTACCTGGAAATCATGGGCAAAGAAATCTGGGATGAAGAGGGGACGCTGACGGCCTTTATCGGCGATGCGCTGATGGCGATTTTCAACGCGCCGCTGCCACAGGAAGATCACGCTTTGCGGGCGGTGCGGGCGGCGTGGAAGATGCGACTGGCCGTACAGGAGTACCAGCGCACGCAGCCGCAGGAGCGGCACATCTCCTTCGGCTTCGGCGTCAACACGGGGCTGGCCGTCGTGGGCAACCTGGGTTCCGAGGGGCGCATGCAGAACTATACCGCCATCGGCGACGCCGTCAATATCGCTTCGCGCCTGCAATCCAACGCCTCGGACAATAACATCCTGCTCAATCATTCGACCTTCCTGCGCGTGCGCCAGCATATTCTCGCCTCGCAGTTGCCCCCGCTCCACGTCAAAAACAAGTCCGCTCCCCTCGACGTCTGGTGCCTGCTGGGGCTTTCTGCTTGAAAAACGAACGAGAAGGCAGGTGAGCGGCGAGAAACAGGGAAGGGGCAGTCTTGAAATTGAGACTGCCCCTTCCCTGTGATACAACTCTCACTTAGAGCTTATCCAAAAACCTACTTTTGGCTCTGGATTCAAGCGGCTTCAGAGAGGTTTTCGGATAAGCTCTAAATGCCCGGGCCTGTTGTCTGCGTGGCGATGGACGTATGATCGCAAGAAGCGGTGTTGGTCGTACTGACGGTACATCCTGCTGGCGGAGGGCTGGTTGGACTCGTACTGTACTGATCGTCGCTATAAACAATCGAGGCATAGCCATCGTTTGCGAAGCCTGGATGGTGATAGACCGCTACTCCAAAATCATCATAGAGGTCGCGGTTGCCGGTGCAGCTCACACCACTTTCGCAGACCCCACCATAGTGGATGATCGGGGTAGCCTTGACCTGCGTGAAGGTGGCGCCTGAGCTTGTTGCGTTCATGCTCTGTGCGAAGTAGACATACCATGCTGCGCTGTTGGGATAGCTATCGGGTGGATTGGTTCCATCGTAATATGAGGTGCCATACCAGACAATGTCGAGGTGTCCGGCACGGTTGGCTACACTCCAGGGGAAGATAGCCGTATTAGATGGTGACCGATTCACCTGATGAGGCGCTGACCACGTCTGCCCATGAGTTGTCGAGTAGCTGTAGTAGACATTGTGGTTATCGGTATAGACGGAGTAGACATTGCCTGCCTTATCAATGCTGACGTTGACAAACTGGTGACCGTAGCTGACCGTCCTGTCCGGGTTGTCGTAGACCACATAGTCGGTGAAAGTCTTTCCTCCATCGGTGGAGACGGCCATATAGACGACATGGGTGTTGCATGGCCCCATTGTCGTCGTACAGGCATTTACATCCCCACTATCTATCCCGCTGAAGGTCTGGTAGATGTAATGGTTGTTGGGGTCGATCATGAGGTTCCCAATTTCATTGCCGCCAACAACATTCAGCAGATAGAGATGATTCATGTCGATGGCATCTCCTAACTGCGTGAATGTTGTACCGGCATCATAGCTGCAATTCACGTCGATATTATCGGTTGCAATATCGTGATAGGAGATGCAGACCTTAGAAACGGCATCCGCGGCAATCCATTCCCGGTCGTCACCCGGAATGGTCGCGCTGGTCGGATTGAGTGACCAGATCTGCCCATTATCTGTGCTGGTGCTGACATCAATGTTTGCCAGGTTCAGGCTGGCAACGTAGACATTGTAATTGCCCTGCGAATTCTCCTGTGGAGCTACAGCCAGATCAGTATCGCCGCCGCCAGGGGCGAACGGAACATCCTGTGCCTGTGATGCTTTGTTGGGCGAGGGAAGTGCGACATAGCTCAGACCCCCGTTATCTGATCTCCAGGCGTCTGTGCCAGCGCCCAGGCCGTTTTCAGAGGAGGCATAGAAGTGTCCGTCCTTACTTCCCCGGATCGCAGGCTCGGCAGCCCCATTGGTGCATTGCGAGCCTCCCTCTCCAGGACATGTTGTTCCATGAACGCTGGCTATCTCGAAATTCTTGAAACTAAAGGTTGTTGCACTGCTACTGGCGTCCGCGCTCGCCGTTGAGAAGGTGAGCAGGGTACTGATGACAACGAGGATGACGACCGATTTGCACAGGTACCGGTGCAATAGACTTCTAACCATACAACCTCCTTGTTGCGTTCCTTGAAAGAAATAGACTTTTGCCGCAGGCCCCTGAAAAAAACGCCTGCTACTTTTGTATACGTAGCAAGCGGGTTGAGTGATTACTATTTATCTATGATATAGTATAGTTAATTGACAGATGAGGTTATATAGCGATTCAAACTATAAAAATGATTTAAACTGGACATGTGCTGACATGACAGGCCAGGAGACATCCTGATGGCAAAGGCTATAAGGGTTTGCGCAGGACGAAGCCGATCTGGGGGATGCGCACGAAGCCGAACCATTCGTAGAGGCGGTGGGCGTGCAGGTTGTCATCCTGCGTGTTGAGCATGATGCGCAGCACGTGTTCACGCTCGAAAAAGCGGACCGCCTCGGCCATCAGTCGCGCTCCCACGCCTTTGCTATTGATTGAAGGGTGAACGGCGATGCGCACCAGGTAGCCATATTCGCCATCGAGCGCGTTGAACTGGTAGCCAATGACCTGTCCGTTCAGTTCCGCCACCACGAAGTAGGGGTGTGTGGCCGCGATATGCTCGAACGAGACGGCATCGTAACGCCACAAATCCTCGAAACAGGCCTCCTCGATTGCCAGCAACGCCGGAATATCCCGCCGCTGCACCGGGCGCACGCTCACCTGCTGGTTGCCTGTCGTGGGGATGGTATAGTCGAATTTGTCGTAGGCATATAACTGGCGATAGGGGAAGAAGCCGCGTGTGAGCAGGACTTCGCGCAGCCAGTCGTTTTGCTCGTCGTTGCCGGAATAATGCAGGTAGCGCACGCGCCGCGCCAGCAGGTGCGGCGTGAGTTCATCCAGCAGGCGAGAAAGAAATTTCAGGTAATGATGGCTCTCTGTCCAGCTTACGCCAAACCCCCCTATCCAGGCGGTAGGGGGGGTTGCTGTCTGTGAGAGGAGAAAGCTGCGCAACGTGCTGCCACTGAAGAGGCCAACAGCCGGGTACTGCCTGAGCAGCATGGATAACTCTTCGCCTGTAAACCGCTGGTAGACGTAATCAGAGCTATAGAGCAGCCGCTCGACAGATAGCTGGTCGCCTGCATTCAGTAATCGGATGGAGTCGCGGTCGGTTGTGCGTGGCATAACACCTCAAGCATCCGGGCCTTTGATCTCGCGTCTGAGCTTCTCGATATCCGGTTTTGGCCCAAAACGCCAGCGATAGCCGGTCAATCCATGGATACGGCGCAGTTCGGCAATAAGGGCATCGCTGTTCACGCGATACTGCATGTCACGGGCCTTGCCCAGGCTGTCGACCGCCGCGTCATCGCCCAGTAACTGATTGATACAGGTAGCGACGCAGCCGCCCATCGCCTCCAGATCATAGCCGCCCTCCTGCACCATGATGACCCGCCCGTTACACAGGTGTTTCGCTACTTCGAGAATGATCTCGTTGATCCTGAAAAATCCAGCCGTCGAGAGGTTCATCTGCCCGATCGGATCGTTCCAGTGCGCATCGAAACCGGCGGAAACCAGGATCAACTGCGGCTCAAAGCGGGCGGCGGCGTGCATCATCACCTGTCGGTAGACCGGCTCGTAGGTCTCAAAGCCGCTTGTCGCCGGGAGCGGGACGTTGATCGTTGTGCCGAAGCCCGGACCTTCGCCGCGTTCATCCCACTGGCCGGTGCCGGGATAGAAGGGGGCCTGGTGCGTCGAAAAGTAGAGGACGCGCGGGTCCTCGTAGAAGACTTCCTGCGTGCCGTTGCCGTGATGTACGTCGTAATCAATAATCATTACGCGCTCAAGTCCATGCTGTTCCAGCGCGTATTTCGCGGCGATGGCGACGTTATTGAAGAGGCAGAAGCCCATTGCCGCCTCCGGCACAGCATGGTGGCCGGGCGGGCGTACCAGGCAGTAGGCATTATCAATCTCGCCGCGCATCAGCGCATCGATGGCCGTCAATGGCGCGCCGACCGCCTTAATGGCCGCTTCGTAAGACTTTCCCGAAACGTAGGTATCGGTGGCGAAGAAGTGCGATTCTTTGCCGCCCTGGGCATACGCCTCGCCAGCTTTCTGCGCCGCCGCCTTCACCTGCTGGATGTAGTCGCGTTCGTGAACCAGCGCCAGTTCGTCTTCTGTGGCGGCTCGCGGCGAGAGCAGCACCAGCCCCTCGCGTTCCAGCCAGCCCAGCGCCTCGATCACCTTGATGGCCTGTTCCACGCGCTGCGGCCTGTCTGGATGCCTCGGCGGCGTCTTATGTTCCAGAAAAATCGGATCGTATATGAGTGCAGTTGTCATGCATGTATTTCTCTTGACGTAAACACAGGGGGCAATCTGGCCCCCTGTGGCAATTGCGGAGTTTTACTCCACAACCACTTTAAGCTTTGTTCAGGTGTATTATACCCTATTCAGTGCCTTCTGTACCAGCCCTGGAATATCGAAGATGGTATCGGCGACGGGTACGCCTGCCGCCTGCAGCGCCGCCACTTTGCCCTGAGCAGTGCCGGTATTGCCGGAGATAATGGCGCCCGCGTGGCCCATGCGCTTTCCCGGCGGGGCGGTGCGACCGGAGATAAAGGCCACCACCGGTTTCTTCATCTGCTTGATGTACTCTGCCGCGTCCTCCTCGTCGCTGCCGCCGATCTCGCCGCACATCACGACCGCCTCTGTGCCGGGGTCGGCCTCGAAAAGCTTGAGATAGTCGATGAAGGTTGAGCCGATAATGGGGTCGCCGCCGATGCCGATGCAGGTTGACTGGCCGAGGCCGGCCTCCGTCAGCAATGAGACGACCTCGTAGGTCAGCGTGCCGGAGCGTGAGATGAAGCCGACGGGACCTGGCTTGAAGATCGAGTAGGGGATGATGCCGATTTTGCCGAAGCCCGGCGTACACAGGCCCGGACAGTTGGGGCCGATCAGCCGCGAGCCGTGTTCGCGTACTGCCAGGATGGCGCGGGTCATATCAATGACGGGGATGCCCTCGGTGATGCAGACGATCAGTGGAATATCCGCTGCCGCCGCCTCCATAATGGCATCGGCTGCTCCGGCGGGCGGTACAAAAATGCAGGTCGCGTTGGCATCGGTGGCCGCTTTCGCCTCCTCAACCGTATCGAAGACCGGCACGCCCTCCATGCTCTGTCCGCCTTTGCCGGGGGTGACGCCGCCCACAATGTTGGTGCCAGCCGCTCGCATATTGCGCGTGTGATACTGTCCCTCGCGCCCGGTAATGCCCTGCACGATTACCCGCGTCGTGTTATCCATTAAAATGCTCATGATCTTCTATCCCCTATTTCTGCGCCATGCTATTCACACTGGCAACAATCTTCTGCGCGGCCTCGCGCATATCTTTGCCCCAGTCCAGCCCGGCATCTTTCAACATTGCCTTGCCCTCTTCGGCGCCGGTGCCGGAGAGGCGCACAACGATGGGCATACCTTTGGGCAGTTCGGCCTGCGCCATAATCACGCCCTTTGCCACCTCTTCGCCGCGTGTGATGCCGCCGAAGATGTTGACCAGAATGCCTTTCACCTGTGGGTCGCGGGCCACAAAGGTCAGCGCCCTGTACATCGTCTCGGCCTTCGCGCCGCCGCCGATATCGAGGAAGTTGGCCGGTTTGCCGCCGACGCGCGCTACCATGTCCAGTGTCGTCATTACCAGGCCAGCGCCGTTGCCGATAATACCGATGTCGCCATCCAGCTTCACATAGGTCAGCCCTTCCTGTTTGGCCTCAAATTCCAGGGGATTCGACTCTTCCGGTTCCGCCCACGAGGCATATTCTTTGCGGCGGAAGAGGGCGTTGTCATCAATCAAAATTTTGGCATCGGCGGCCCAGACCTGCCCATCCTTTGTCAGCGCGAGGGGGTTAATCTCCGCCAGGCTGGCGTCGCTCTCGATAAACGCCTGCGCCAGCGCGGTGAGAATGGCTCCGGCCTTGCCGATGACCTGGTGGGGCAAGCCGGCGCGGGCGACGATATCGCGCGCCTGGTAGGGCAGCAGGCCCCAGTGCATATCGATGGGCTGCTGCACAATCTTCTCCGGCGTGGTGGCTGCCACCTCTTCGATGTCGATGCCGCCAGCTTTAGAGACCATGACGACGGGAGCCTGTGTCTTGCGGTCGAGGATAATGCCCATATAATATTCTTCGGCAATATCCAGTTTGGAGACCACCAGCACTTTTTCGACGGTCAGCCCTTTAATGTCCATACCCAGCACGCGCTGAGCCGCCTCGCGAGCCTGTTCCGGCGTATCGCCGAACTGGATGCCGCCCGCCTTACCACGCCCGCCGACATAGACCTGGGCTTTGATCACAACCGGCCCGCCAAGTTCGCGGGCAATCTGCTCGGCCTCTTCCGGCGTATGCGCTACTTTCCCCGGCTGTATCGGGATGCCATAGCGCGCCATAATATCTTTGGCCTGATATTCGTGGATTTTCAACGTTTACTTCCTTTCATCCCTTCCTCATCGAAAGGACGCATTGTGATGATTACCTGCTCTTTCTATCATAAGAGCAAATAGCCAGAAAAAACGAGATGGTGGTAAATAGTTTCTCGTTGCGTATCCTGGTAGGTTCTATTTCTACCTTGTACTAAGGTCATGCTAGCACCGGAGAAACAGGCTGTCAAGAATAACATCTATTGCGCTGCGTTTAACAGAATGACCTGGCGGCTAGCGGAGTCGTTCGAGTGAACTTGAGGTATCATATCCGGTACTTTATCCCTCATTTGAGGGGTCAATCCACTTTCGGCAATTGACCGGATTTGTTACAATAAAAGCGACTAAAGAGTATGGGGAGAAGCGATATTCATGGCGAAAAAACTTTCTGCTGTCTCATTAATGACCCGGCCCCGTCCGCGATCTGTAGATGCGCGACCTGTAGAGAAGAAGGTGGTGTTGCCGCCGTCTGCCAGTACTGATGGGCCGAAATTGCGTGTGTGGCTGGCAACATTATTTATGGTGGGCGTCATCATCCTGGTGGTGATGAGTTTCGTGGCCCCTGGCTGGTTCAAAGGGCTGGTCGGGTTAATCTACCCGTCGAGCGCGGCGCCTTCCATTACGACATTCAATGTTGGGCGCACTGCCCCCTATGCCGGGCTGCAATTTACCGTTGTGAACGCGCAGTACGCGACCTCCTTTTCCGATGACAACATCCATCTCGGCTCGGCGGTGGTCCGACTGAATATGCGTGTCACCAATCCCACGACCAGCTCTATTCAGGTCACGTATTACGACGATGCCCGCCTGCTGGTGCCGGGGATGCACCCGATTATGCCCTCCAACGTGCGCCTCACCGTTGGCCCTGCTCCAGGTGCCAGCGCCACTGGCTGGCTCGATTTTCCCGTCTCTTCCGGCGTGCAGCTTTCGGCGCTGAAGCTCCAGCTTGGTTCGAGCGCGGCGGGCGAATCGCTGGTGACGATCCCCTTTAGCGGCAAGTTCGACGCCAGCCATTACGCGGATAGAACGGCGACACCGAACTATACCATCTACTACACCTTCCAGGGCTACACGCTCACCTATCACCTTGTCAGTGTCGATATTCGCTACGACTATCACGGCGCGCAGTGCAAGGCCGGGCAGCAGTTCTACACGCTCCACTTTCAGGTGGACAATCCCAATGGCGTCACCGTCTCGCCCGGCTACGGCTACGACTACGTGCGCCTCGTTCTCAGCGATGGCAACCGCGCCCCTGTAGACAATACGCTGCCCTATGGCTTCAAGGCTAACAAGAACGGTACGTCCGGCAGCGTCACTTTCGCCGCCCCCGCCGGTCTAAAGACTATCGTTGTCGGCTTCCTTTCGCAGAATGGCTCGCCGCAAAGCAATTATACGGTGAACATCTGAACGTAGCTTACTGTGCCGGGTGTGGGAACGACGATGTATAGCTGTTATGAAAAACGTGTTTTGACATGTCATGCTGAGCGGCAGCGAAGCATCCACGTGGGCCACACCGCCCGATTGGTCAGCCCGGATGCTTCGCTGCCGCTCAGCATGACACGCGAGAGGGTCTTTTTCATGGCATGACATGAACGAGGCCATTTTAAGCGGCATCTCCAGCGCAGGTTTGTGTCCCATCGTGATAAACCACATGACGGCGTGGAAGAAACGCTCGGTGCATATGACCTCTTCCAGCGCGAGAATCCATTGCTCCGCCTTTTCGGCGGTGACAACGCCATTTGTCAAAGTTCATTGTTGCGCCCCTCATAGGCGTTCACTTAAGCCCGTGCGAGCGCGACGCAGGCCACCCGCCAGGGGTGGCCCCATAGGCGTTCACTTCAGGCCACCGCAGGCCACCCGCCAGGGGTGGCCCTCCTCTAGACGGGCGGCTCGTGCCGCCTGTGGAGTCGCGTCTATAGTAGGGCCACCCCTGGCGGGTGGCCTGCCTGGCCTTCGCACGGGCTTAAGTGAACGCCTATGGGGGTGGCCCTCCTCTAGACGGGCGGCTCGTGCCGCCTGTGGAGCCGCCGCGTAGAGGAGGGCCACCCCTGGCGGGTGGCCTGCGGCGGCCTGAAGTTGACGCCTGAGGTTGCGCCCCTACAGGTTATCAATCTCTACAGGTTCCACCTCGTCGGCAAGCTCGAAGCCGAAGACGCGGGAGTAGAAGTAGAGTTCGGCTTCCAGTGTGCGTTTGATATTTTCGGCGCGGCGGAAACCATGCCCTTCGCCCTCAAAGGCCAGGTAGGAGACCGGCAATCCCTTTTTTCTCAGGGCCTCAACCATCAATTCCGCCTGATTGGGCGGCACGATCCTGTCGTCAAGGCCCTGGAAGAAGATCACCGGGCAAGGTATCTGGTCAAGGTAGTTGATGGGCGAACGCTGCCGGTAGAGGTCGCGCTGCTCTGGATAGGGGCCGATGAGGCCGTGCAGGTAGCGCGACTCGAATTTGTGCGTCTCCTGCGCAAAGGCTTCCAGATCGCTTACGCCGAAATGGCTGGCTCCGGCCTGGAATGTATCGCGCGAGGTCAATGCCCTGAGCGTCGTGTAGCCGCCCGCGCTGCCGCCGGTGATCGCTACCCGCCTGCCATCTACCAGTCCGCGTTCCACCAGATAGCGCACGCCGTTGACGCAGTCGTCTACATCAACCACGCCCCACTGGCCTTCGAGTCGCTGGCGGTACGCGCGCCCGAAGCCGGAACTGCCGCCATAGTTGACATCGAGTATCGCGAAGCCGCGACTCGTCCAGTACTGTTTGTGCAGGCTGAGCATATTGCGCGTCATGCTCGTTGGGCCGCCGTGACTTTCGACAATCAGTGGCGGCAGTTCGCCCTGCGGCGCGGCAAAATCCTTGTTTGTAGGCGGATAGAAGAAGGCGTAGGCGGTCAGCCCGTTTTCGGTCGGAAACTCGATGGCCTCTGGAATAGAGATATAGCCAGCATCGATTTCAACCGTGCTGGAACGGCGCAGCGTCTCCGTTTGCAGCGAACGCAGGTCGAGCCGGACAAGGCTGGATGGCTCGGTCGGAGAACCGGCTCGAAATACGGCCTGGGTGGGCGAGACCTTTATGCCGCCGAGCGTTGTGTAGGGAGTCTCAATGGGCGTCAACTTCCACGTTTCCGTATTGAGACTGCCCAGGTAATCGACGCCCTGCCGCATATAGATACAGATGATGCGGTCGGGCGCGGCGAACCCATAGGTAGACATACCAAATGCCCACTGCGGCGTGCCGAATTCAGCCGCCATCTCACAGAGATTGCGGGCCTTGCCATGCTCAAGCCGATAGAGGTTCCACCAGCCCGTGCGGTCAGAGGCGAAGTACAGCACGCCTGTGGGTGACCATGCAGGTTGGAAGATGGATTCGCTCTGGCCGCCTGCCACGCGCTCGGCACGGGCAATTGTGCCACCTGCCGCGAACGTTCCCACCCACAATTCGCAGCCGTCCCAGGGCATATTGGGATGATTCCACGTCAACCACGCCAGCTTCTCTCCATCCGGGCTGATGCGCGGCGAGGAGTAGAAATCATTGCCGGAGACCAGCGCCTGTATCTGCTCGCTGCCATCCAGAGGGATGCTCACCAGCGTATTGACCGCCTCGCGTCCCTCCACCGAATGATCTTCGCGCACGCCAATCAGTCGGTTGCGCTGCCGGTCAACCACATAGTCGGCGTAGCGCATCTTGCCTTCCGGCGTAATCGGCTCTGGCTTTGAACCCGGCGCCAGCCGGTAAATGCGCTGATCGGCAAAATTGGAGAAGTAGACGATACCCTCGCTCACGGTAAACGCGCCGCCCCCATACTCGTGAACGCGCGTGCGCGCATTGAATGGCTGCGGCAGCAGATCGCTCACGCTGCCGTCCGCCGCCATGCGCACAATCGCGAAACGCCCGCCCTCCGCCGGGCGCATCTCCTGCCAGTAGATATCTTCTCCATCCAGAACAATCTCCCCAAAGGCAATGCCCCTGTAAATGATCAGATCAGCAGTAATCGGCGATTCCCAAGAACCATAGGGGGCAATACGGGGCTGAGTCATAATAGAAATCCTCTCTCTAAAAGCTAAATGAGATACATGGTGTGGCCCAGGGCTGCGGTAATCCCTCGCCACAGGCCCGCACCGCCCATCCAGACCACGCAAAGCACGCGCCCCACGCAGGCGAAGCGCACGGGCCCCGAGCAGGTCACGTGCAGGCCACCCG